>NZ_JBHVBO010000005.1:0-63164 GCF_042668085.1 Isoptericola sp. NPDC057391
CGCGATGCGAGCGGCGGGCCTCCGGAGCGCTGACACGACGCGTCGTGTCAGCGAAGGATCACTTGGCGACAGCCTTCTTCAGCAGCGAGCCGGCGCTGATCTTCACACCGAAGCCGGCCGGGATCTGGATCTCCTCGCCCGTGCGCGGGTTGCGACCGGTACGGGCCGCGCGCTCGACGCGCTCGACCGAGAGCAGACCCGTGACCTTGACCGCCTCGCCCTTGGCGAGCGACTCCTCGAGCACCTCCTGGAAGGCGCTGAGGAACTTCTCCGCGTCCGCCTTGCTGAGCTCAGCCTTGCCGGCGATGGCCGAGACCAGCTCGGACTTGTTCAGCGACATGTGCATCCCTTCTCCGGTTCACGACGCACGCGACCCGCGCGTCGTCACGTTCGTACGCCACCCCGGCTCGCGCCGGGAGGACGGGGAACACACTAGGGAACATCCGCGGATTCCTGCGACTTTTCCCCGCGTGGCGTGCCGGACACCTGGATTCGGGAACCTTTCGAGCACGTGATCTGTCCCGGTATCTGCCGTCATGACGGGACAGATCACGTGCTCGAAGGCCTCTCAGGGCGTCGGGCGCTCGTCGTCGCCCTGGTGGGCGCCCGGTTCGTGCGCGTCGAGAGCCGCACGACGGCGGCGCTGCAGCAGGACGGCGGCCGCCACGCCCACGACCGCCAGCACGGCCACGGGGAACAGCCACGCCGTCGCCCACCCCGCCTCGCCGTCGGCGTTCAGGTCCACCCCCGGCGTGCCACCGCCGCCGTGCACGTGCCCCGCGGACGCGGTCGCGTCCCACGACGGCGACGGGCTCGCCGTCGTGCTCGCCGTCGGGCTCGGCGAGGGCGCGCTCGACGAGGGGCTCGGCGACGGCGACGGGGCGTCGACCGTGAAGGCGAGCTCCCCCTCGATGGGGTGGCCGTCCGAGGAGACGACGCGCCACGACACGTCCCACTCGCCGCCGGGCAGGTCGTCGGGCAGCGCGGCGACGGCCTCGTCGCCGTCGACGGTCACCTCCGCCGGCACCGTGCCGTCCGGCGTCGTGACCGCCACCTGCGCGCCCGCCGCCAGCACGTCGGCGCTGAACACGAGGGTGATCCGGCCGGGCGCCTCGTCCACGGTGGCGCCGTCGGCCGGGTCGGACGAGAGGAGCCGGTCGTGCGCGCTCGCGGGCTGCGCGACGGCGACGCCGAGCACCGGGCTCAGCGCCGCGGCCAGCGCGGCGGCGATCAGGACGGCGGCGCGACGGCGGCGCGGAAGGTTCGGGT
This sequence comes from Isoptericola sp. NPDC057391, assembly GCF_042668085.1. Taxonomy (NCBI): domain Bacteria; kingdom Bacillati; phylum Actinomycetota; class Actinomycetes; order Micrococcales; family Promicromonosporaceae; genus Isoptericola; species Isoptericola sp. NPDC057391. The sequence continues at coordinate 1,270 of NZ_JBHVBO010000005.1, forward strand.
GCACGGCCCGACCCTAGCGACCCGCCGAGTTGTCAGGGCCAGGGCAAGGTATGTGTGGCCCTGGCCCTGACAGGTCCGAGGGCGCGCGAGTTGTCAGGGCCAGCGCAAGGTATATGTGCCCGTGGTCCTGACAAGTCTCGCGGGCACGGGCGGCGTTCCTACACTCGGGGGGTGGACTTCACCTCGGCCTACGCCCACGGCTTCGCCCGCGTGGCGGCCTGCACCGTCCCCGTCACCGTCGCCGACCCCGGCGCGAACGCCGCCGCGATCCTCGCCGAGGCGCGCGCGTGCCACGACGACGGCGTCGCGGTCGCCGTCTTCCCCGAGCTCTGCGTCTCGGGGTACGCGATCGACGACCTGCACCTCGCCGACACGCTCCTGGAGGCGACGTCGGACGCCCTCGCGGCGATCGTCGAGGCCAGCGCCGACCTGCGGCCGCTGCTCGTCGTGGGCGCGCCGCTGGAGGTGGGGAACCGGCTGCTGAACTGCGCCGTGGTCGTGCAGGGCGGCCGGGTGCTCGGCGTCGCGCCCAAGTCGTACCTGCCGAACTACCGCGAGTTCTACGAGAAGCGCTGGTTCGCCCCCGGCGACGACCGGCGCGGCGCCACCGTCACGCTGCCGTTCGCGGACGAGCCTGTGCCCTTCGGTCCGGACCTGCTCTTCGCGGCCGACGACGTCGCGGGCCTCGTCGTGCACGTCGAGGTGTGCGAGGACCTGTGGGTGCCGGTGCCGCCGTCGGCGGAGGCCGCCCTGGCCGGCGCGACGGTGCTGCTCAACCTGTCCGCCAGCCCCATCACGGTGGCGCGCGCGGAGGACCGGCGCCTCATGGTCCGGTCGGCGTCGCACCGCGGGCTGGCCGCCTACGCGTACGCGGCGGCGCAGGGCGAGTCGAGCACGGACCTGTCGTGGGACGGCCAGACGATGGTCTACGAGGTGGGCGACCTGCTCGCCGAGACCGAGCGCTTCCCCGACGGCGCGCGGCGCTCCGTGGCCGACGTCGACCTCGACCGGCTGCGCCAGGAGCGGCTGCGGATGGGGACGTTCGACGACAACCGCCGCGCGCTCGGCGCCCGCGTCGAGGGGTTCCGCAGCGTGACCTGGACCGTGGACCCGCCGGCGGGCGATGTCGGCCTGCGCCGCAAGGTGGACCGCTTCCCCTTCGTGCCCGACGACCCCGAGCGCCTGGCCCAGGACTGCTACGAGGCCTACTCGATCCAGGTGGCCGGGCTGGAGCAGCGGCTGCGGTCGATCGGGCAGCCGAAGATCGTCATCGGCGTCTCGGGCGGGCTGGACTCGACGCACGCGCTGATCGTCGCGGCCCGCGCGATGGACCGGCTCGGCCGCCCCCGCACCGACATCCACGCGATCACCATGCCGGGCTTCGCGACGTCGTCGGAGACGAAGGACCGCGCCACCCGGCTCGCGACCTCGCTCGGCGTGCACTTCGAGGAGCTGGACATCCGGCCCGCCGCCGAGCAGATGCTGCGCGACCTGGGTCACCCGTACGGCGCGGGCGAGAAGGTCTACGACGTCACGTTCGAGAACGTGCAGGCCGGCCTGCGCACCGACTACCTGTTCCGGCTCGCGAACCACCGCGGCGGCATCGTGCTCGGCACGGGCGACCTGTCGGAGCTGGCGCTCGGCTGGTGCACGTACGGCGTGGGCGACCAGATGTCGCACTACGCGGTGAACACGGGCGTGCCGAAGACGCTCATCCAGCACCTCATCCGGTGGGTCGGGGACTCCGGCCAGTTCGAGGCGGCGACGAACGCGCTGCTCCTCGAGATCCTCGGGCAGGAGATCTCCCCCGAGCTGGTGCCCGCCGGCGAGGGCGAGGCGCCCCAGTCCACCGAGGCGGCCATCGGCCCGTACGCCCTGCAGGACTTCACGCTCTTCTGGACGCTCCGGCACGGGCTGCGGCCGTCGAAGATCGCCTTCCTCGCCTGGCACGCCTGGCGCGACCCCGACGCCGGCGAGTGGCCGCCGAACTTCCCCCACGACGAGCGGTCCGCCTACGACCTGGCGACCATCCGGAGGTGGGAGCAGGTGTTCTTCCGGCGCTACTTCTCGTCGCAGTTCAAGCGGTCCGCCATCCCGAACGGACCCAAGGTCGCGGCCGGAGGCTCGCTCTCCCCGCGCGGGGACTGGCGGATGCCGTCCGACGCCTCCGCTGCCGCGTGGCTCGCCGAGCTGGAGGAGAACGTCCCGACGACGGTGTGAACCCGACGGCGCGGCTCAGGGGCGCGCGGCCGGCCCAAACCCCGTCCAGCGCAGCTCGGGCGGCAGGTGGCCCATGTCGTTGTAGACGAGCAGGGACGCGCTGCCGTCGTCGCGGTACTCCAGGGTGGTGAGGGCGGCGTTGCCGTACGGCAGCCCCAGCCAGCTCGCGGGTGGGGCGGCAAGCGCGTCGCGCACCAGCCAGGCGACCTGGAACGCGTGCGTGACCAGCACCTCGTGCGTCTCGGCGTCGGCGGGGCGCGCGAACCGCGCCGTGAGCGCGGCGGCCAGCCGCTCGCCCTCGGCCGCCTCGGCGGCGTCGTAGCCGTCGAAGAACCCCGCCCACGCGGGTGGCATCGGGTCGGGCAGGTACGGCACGTGGTCCACGAGCTCGGGGGCCTCGGCGACGGGCACGCCGGGGAGCTCGGCGCCCAGCACCTCGGCGGAGCGCGCGGCCCGCGGCAGGGGCGAGTGCCAGACGGCGTCGACGGGCAGGGCGGCGAGGCGGCGGCCGGCGAGCGCCGCCTGCCGCTCCCCCTGGTCGGTCAGCTCGCCGAACGGGTCCGCGGCGCCGTGGCGCAGCACGTGCAGGTGTCGGGTCGGCATCCGTCGACGCTATCGGCTCGGCCCGCGTCGGCGGCGGCGGCGGCGGATAGGGTGCTGCGGGCCGTTCCGCCGGGGACGGCGGCAGGAGCGCGGGGAGCGACATGAGCGAGCGGCAGCCTTCGGGGACCATCACGGACGGCGTCGCGACGCCGGAGGAGCAGGAGCGCAGCCTGCTGTGGCCGAAGCTCGGCCCGTACCCCACCGAGGTGCGCCAGACGATCCGCGTGCTCGCGGAGATCCTCGGCGCGCCGCGCCGCAAGAAGAAGAGCAAGCCGACGACGGCGTCCGGCTGGGCGGCGCGCAGGCTGGGCGTGAAGAAGGCCCGCATGTCCGAGGTGAAGCGCGACGTCTCCGACGCGCAGCTCCTGCTGCACGGGCACGTCCTCGCGCGCTGGATGAAGGAGCACGAGGGCGCCGTCAAGATCCTCGGGCCGCACGGCAACACCCCGGAGTGGCGTCCGCTGAGCCTCGGCGAGGACCACACCGTGTCGGTGCCCTTCCACCTGTCGGTGTTCTTCCCGGCGGGCACGCTGCGCGACGAGCCGGTCGTGATCCACATCTGCGGCGGTCACCCTGCGGACGTCACGGTCTACACCGGCGAGGGGCGTCGTGACCTCGCCGAGGCGGTGCTCGACGACTTCCTCACGGCGCTCAAGGGCGAGGGCAACCCGTACCGGGGCCGGATCCTGCAGGTCTCCGTGAGCAGCTACGGCAACCAGGTCGGCTTCGAGCCCGTGCGCGCGACGCACGAGACGCGCGCGGACCTCGTGCTCGCGGACGCCGTCTGGGGCGAGGTGGACCTGTTCCTGTCCTCCGGCACCACGCGCCGCGACGACCTGCTCTCCCTCGGTCTGCCGACGACGCGCGGGCTGCTGCTCGCGGGCAAGCCCGGCGTCGGCAAGACGAAGCTCGGCCGCATCCTCGCGGCGGAGGTCGCGGGCGCGATGACGGTGATGATCGTGGAGCCCGACGTGCTGCGGCAGGCGTCGGAGAACCTCTACAAGGAGGTCGAGCGGCTCGGCCCCACCCTCGTCGTCATGGAGGACATCGACGGCGTCGCGAACGCCGAGATGCGCAGCTCGTCGGGGTTCTCCGAGTTCCTCAACGCGCTCGACGGCGCGCGGGTGCGCAACGACGTCCTCACGCTCGCGACCACCAACGACCCCGGCTCCCTGGACCCGGCCGTCAAGCGGCCCGGGCGGTTCGACACGATCCTCGAGGTGCCGCTGCCGAGCCAGGAGGGCCGCGTCTCGATCCTGAAAATCTACCTGCCCCGGCAGGGCGAGGGCCTCGACCTCGCGGCGATCGCCGGGAGCCTCGACGGCGCGACGGGGGCGGAGATCCGCGAGGTCGCGCGCCGCGCCGTCCTCGAGCACGGCATCGAGGGCCTCACGACGCGCCGCATCCTCGACATCACCGCGACCGGCCGCTGGAAGCCGACCCCCGCCGTCGGGCACTACCTGTAGCCACCGCCCCGCCGGCACTCGGGAGCACTCGGGAGCGGGGGCATGATGGCGGGCATGACCTCTCCGATCCGCACCGCCCGCTCGTCCGTCGCGATCACGAACGGGTACGTCGTCCCGGTGGACGGGCTGCCGATCGAGGGCGGCACCGTCCTCGTCACCGACGGCGTCATCACCGCCGTGGGGGCCGACGTCGCGGTGCCCGACGGCGTGCGCACGCTCGACGCGGGCGGCCGGTGGGTGCTGCCCGGGTTCGTCGAGTCGCACGGGCACGTGGGCGTGCACGAGGAGGCGGAGGGCTGGGCCGGTGACGACACCAACGAGAAGACCGGGCCCGACGGCGCGCACCTGCGGGCGCTGGACGCGATCAACGTCGAGGACGAGGGCTTCCGCGACGCCCTCGCCGGCGGCGTGACGTCCGTCGTCGTGAAGCCGGGCTCGGCCAACCCGATCGGCGGCCAGACCGTCGCGATCAAGACGTGGGGCGGGCGCACCGTCGACGAGCAGGTGATCAGCGACGCCGTCTCCGTGAAGTCGGCCCTCGGCGAGAACCCCAAGCGCGTCTACGGCGACCAGAAGAAGGCGCCCTCCACCCGGCTCGGCGTGGCCGCCGTCATCCGGCAGGCGTTCCTCGACGCGCAGCACTACGCGGCCCAGCGCGACGCGGCGGAGGCGAAGGGTGAGCCGTTCGCGCGCGACCTCGGCAAGGAGACGCTCGCCCGCGTGCTGGCGGGCGAGCTCGCCTGGGACCAGCACACCCACCGGGCCGACGACATCGCGACCGCCCTGCGCCTCGCCGACGAGTTCGGCTACCGGCTCGTCGTCAACCACGGCACGGACGGCGCCGCGATCGCCGACGTCCTCGCGGAGCGGGACGTGCCGGTGATCTACGGCCCGATGCTCACGTCCCGCTCCAAGGTGGAGCTGCGCGACCGGGACGTCGCCAACCTCGCCCGCCTGGCGGAGGCCGGCGTGCGCGTCGCCATCACGACCGACCACCCCGTGGTCCCGATCAACTTCCTCGTGCACCAGGCGTCGTTCGCCGTGAAGGAGGGCCTGGACCCGCAGGTCGCGCTCGAGGCGCTCACCGTGAACCCGGCGTCGTTCCTCGGCCTCGACGACCGCGTCGGCGCCCTGACGCCCGGGCTCGACGGCGACGTCGTCGTCTGGTCGGGCGACCCCCTCGACGTGGGCTCGCGCGCCGAGCACGTCTTCGTCACCGGCACCGAGGTCTACACGTGGGACCGGGACGCCGACGGCGGCCGCGGCGCCGGGCGCGTCGTCGAGCGCGGGGAGCGCTTCGCCCGCTGACCGCGCCGTCGGCGCGCCCCGCGTGAGTTAGACGACACCTGTTGCCTAGATGGTTTCCTCGGCGTACCGTCAATGCCCTCGGGAGGTGACGGCGATGGACAAGCGCGTGGAGCGGACGGCCGCGGCCCTGCGCACCGCCGTCCTCGAGCTGGCCGCGGAGCAGGACGTCGCCGACCTCACCGCGTCCGCGGTCGCCGCCCGCGCCGGGATCAACCGCGCCACCTTCTACGACCACGCCGCCGGCCCGGCCGACCTGCTCGCCCGCGTCCTCGGCGCCGAGCTCGACCGCATCCGCGCCGCGTTCGACGCCTCCGTGCGCGAGGTCGCCGGGCACGCCACCCACGACGACGCCGAGCACGTCGTCGCCCGGTACACCGGTGCGCTGCAGGCCCACGTCGAGGCGCACCTGCCCGTGTACGAGCGGGCCCTCGACGGCGGCCTCAGCGCCCCGCTGGCCCGGCTGCTCGCCGACCACGTGACGGGCACCCTCACCGACCACCTGCGCGCCCACCCGGGCCTGATGCCCCTGGACCCGGGCACGCCCGCCGACCAGGCCGACCGCTACGCCCGCGCCTTCGCGACGTACGTCGGGCTCGGCACCGTCGGCGCGCTCGAGGTCTGGCTCGCCGCTCCCCCGCCCCGCGACCCCGCGTTCTTCGCCCGGGTCGCCCATGACGCCCTGCCCGCCTGGTGGACCACCCCCTCCCCCTGACGTCCCCTCCGTCCCGGGACGAGGTCCCGGGCGGGCAGGTGCACCCACTCGCAGCAGAACCACGAAGGAGGCCAGCATGGCTGCCAGCACGGCCGTCAGCACCGGGAACCGAGTCTTCAACAAGGTCGCGATCGTCACCGGCGGGACCGGCGGGATGGGCGTCACCCACGCCCGCGCGCTGGTCGCCGAGGGCGCCAAGGTCGTCGTCGCCGACCTCGACGACGCGAAGGGCGAGGCCCTCGCCGCCGAGCTGGGCGGCGGCCGCTCCGACGTCGCCCGCTACGTCCACCTCGACGTCACGAGCGAGGACGACTGGGCGCGCGCGGTCGCCTACACGCTCGAGGAGTTCGGCCGCCTCGACGTGCTCGTGAACAACGCGGGCATCGCGAACGGTGGGCCCATCACCGAGTTCGGCACCGACGCCTGGCGCCGGATCATCGACATCAACCTCACCGGGGTCTTCCTCGGGATCCGTGCCGTCTCGCCGGTCATGGTCAAGGCGGGCTCGGGCTCGATCATCAACATCTCGTCGGTCGAGGGCCTGCGCGGGAGCCGCGGCCTGCACGGCTACGTCGCCTCCAAGTTCGGCGTCCGCGGGCTGACCAAGTCCGTCGCCCTCGAGCTCGGGCCGCACGGCGTGCGGGTCAACTCCGTGCACCCCGGGTTCATCGAGACGCCGATGACCGCCGGGATCGACGCGGGCGACCTGCTCATCCCGCTCGGTCGTGGCGCGCGGCCCGAGGAGGTCTCGCAGACCATCGTCTTCCTCGCCAGCGACGAGTCGAGCTACTCCACGGGGTCGGAGTTCGTCGTCGACGGCGGGCTCGTGGCGGGCGTGCCGCACAAGCACGGCGCCTGACCGGTCACAGGCCCGCCAGGAAGTCCTCCATGAGCGGGCCGGCGGTGTCCGACCCCCGGTGGCCGTCCTCGACGAAGACGGCCACCGCGAGGTCGTCGACGATCGCGAGCATCCACACGTGCTGCTTCGAGCCGTCGCCGTACTGCGCCGTGCCGGTCTTGGCACCGACGATGCCGGGCACGTCCCGCAGCATGTCCGCGCTGCCCTCGGTGACGACGCCGTGCATCAGGTCCCGCAGCACCGCCGCCTCGTCCTCCGCCACCCCCGGCGTCGACGGCTCCTTCGGCGCCGGCTCCTCGGCCGAGGCCTCCGCCGACGGCGACGCGGAAGCCCCGCCCTCGGCCCCCTCGCCCGCCTCGTCGCGCACCAGCACGGGCTGCACCCGGTGGCCCGCGGCGGCGCTCGCGGCCACCGTCGCCATGCCCAGCGGCGACGCCTGCACCTTGCCCTGGCCGATCATCGACGCCGCGTGCTCCGTGCCCTCCGCCTCCGCGGGCACGGCGCCGAGGAAGGCGGGCACGCCCAGCACCGGCGACGCCACCTCGTCGTCCACCAGCCCGAGATCGGACGCCGCCGTCGCGAGGTCCGCCTGCGCCACCTTGTCGTGCTGCGCGATCATCGCCGTGTTGCACGAGTGCGCGAACGCCGTGCGCAGCGGCACGTTCCCGGTGGCCGACGACGGGTATCCGGGCACGTTGCCGAACGTGCGGCCGTCCACCGTGATGCTGTCCGTGCAGGCGACCTTCGTGTCCGGGGTGAGGCCGGCGCGCTGCATCGCCAGCGCGTCCACCACCTTGAACGTCGACCCCGGCGGGTACTGGCCGAGCGTCGCGGTGGACCAACCCTCGCTGCCCGGCCCGCTCGCCGCGGCGAGCACCGCGCCGTCGGACGGCCGGATCGCGACGATCGCGCTGGCCGGGTCGACGTCCTCCAGCACGGCCTCCGCGTGCTTCTGGAGATCCTGGTCGAGGGTGGTGGCCAGCGGCGTGCCGTCCACGGCGTCGACGCGGTACAGCTCGCGGCCCTCGTCCCCGTCCTCCTCGGGCTCCCCGTCCAGGCCCACGTCGCCGTCCTCGGCCGGGACCACGCTCACCAGGACCCCCGGCGATCCCGTGAGCTGGTCGTCGTAGGCACGCTGCACACCGGACAGCCCCACCACGTCGCCGGCCTGCACGGCGCCGTCGGACTCCTCGACGACCTCCTCGGTCGCCTCGCCGACCCGGCCGAGGATCGGCACGGCGAAGGTGCTCGTCGGGCCCAGCTCGAGGGTGTCCTCGACGGCCCGCACGCCGACGATGTCCCGGGCGTCGTCCACCGAGAAGTCCACGCCGGAGTTCTTCTGGCGGATCGTGATCGCCTCGACGAACGCCTTCTCCCCGGCCGCGTCGACGCGCGCGAAGAACTCGTTCGGCTCGAGGCCCACGAGCTGCGCGAGGTCGCGCGCCGCGGACTCCTGCCCCAGCCCCTCGACCGCCGTCTTGTCCACGCCAAGGTGCCACACCCCGCGCTCGGTGACCATCGGCTCGCCGTCGCCGTCCAGCAGGTCACCGCGGTCCGCCTCGAGGGTCTTCACCGTGAGCCGCTCGCCCGGCTTCAGGTCGGGCACCAGCACGTCCGGCCGCCACACGGCGCGCCAGGTCCCCTCGCCGTCGCCGCTCTCCGGAGGGGTGTAGGCGAGGTCGACGTCGGTGCTGTACTTCCACGTGACGTCGCGCCCCACCGGCCACGACCAGTCCAGCGTGGCCACCGCCGTCGTCGTGCCGTCATTCGTGACCGGCTTGCCGACGTCGGCCACGGTGACGCTGCGCTCCCGCTCGCCCGAGGCGTCGACGAGCGGCTCGAGCACCTGGGTGAGCTGCGTCTGCACGTCGACGGAGCCGGGCGCCTGCAGCGCCAGGTCGCTCACGTCGCCCGCCCGGAGCGCGGTCGCGAGCGCCTCGGCGGCGGGGTCGGCGGACGGGACGTCGGGTCCGGTGCACGCCACCAGGGACACACCGACGACGGGGGTCAGCAGGACGGCGAGGGCGAGGCGGTAGCGACGGCGCACCTTGGCGAGATTATCGGCTTCCTGGCAACCTGGACGGCATGTCCCCCCGTGTCGTGGTCACGGTCCTGCATAGATTTCGTGGCCCTGTCGTGGCGGGCACCGTGGCGGGAGTCCTGACCGTCGCGGGGGCCGTCGTGCCGGCGGGCGCCGCGAGCGCCACGCTGCCCGACCCGCGCCCGGGCGGAGAGTCGATCCTGAGCCGCACGTGGACGCCGACCCTCGATCCCGCCGACCCGACCGTGCTGGTGAACAAGACCCACCCCGTCACCCCCGCGGGCTGGGCACCGGACGACCTCGTGCGCCCCGACGTCGCCGCGCTCGGCCAGCACGACCTGCTGCGCCCCGACGCCGCGCGGGCGCTGGAGCGCCTCGCCGTCGACGCCCGGGAGGCCACGGGCCACGAGCTCGTCCTCGCCTCCGGCTTCCGGTCGGCGGACTACCAGCGGCGGCTGTACGCCCGGTACGTCGACGCGCACGGCCGCCGCGCCGCCGACGCCTTCTCCGCGCGTCCGGGGTACTCCGAGCACCAGACGGGCCTCGCGGCCGACGTCGCCCAGGCCGGCACCCCGTACACCGAGTTCGGGCGCACCGAGACCGGGCGCTGGGTGGCGGCGCAGGCGTGGCGCTACGGGTTCGTCGTGCGGTACCCGAAGGGCGGGCAGACCGTGACCGGCTACTCCCCCGAGCCCTGGCACCTGCGCTACGTGGGCACCGGCCTGACGGTCCCGATGCACCTTGCCGGCACCACCACCCTGGAGGAGGCCTTCGGCGTCGGCCCGGCCCCCGACTACGCCGCGCCGAGGTAGTAGCCGAGGTAGTACCAGGCCTGCCGAAGTAGTACCAGGCCTGCCGAGGTAGTACGCGTCCTGACGGCATGGGGCCCCCTCGCGGGGTCTCGACCTACCTCGGCGGAGCGAGGGCGCGTCCCAACCGCTCCACGGCCTCGGTGAGCACGGCCGCCGACGTCGCGAGGTTGAGCCGCAGCCACCCGGCGCCGCCGGCGCCGAAGCGCACGCCGTCCTCGAGGGCGAGGCGACCGCCCTCCAGGACGAACGAGGCGGCGTCGGCGGCCGGGACGCCCCCGGGCAGGGCGGCGCGCAGGTCGAGCCAGGCGAGGTAGGTGGCGTCGGCGGGCTGCAGCCCTACGGCGGGCGCGTGCTCCGTCAGCAGGCGGCCGAGCAGCGCGCGGTTGGCGTGCACCCCGACCAGCAGGGCGTCCAGCCACGGCCCGCCCTCGCGGTAGGCGGCGGCGTGCGCCAGCACCGCGAGGTGGTTAACGGCGTGGCCCGCCTCCTCGGGGATCCGGCGCAGGTCGTCGGCCGCGCCCGGCCCGGCGAGCGCGACGGCGGCGCGCAGCCCCGCGAGGTGGAACGCCTTGGACGCCGACTGCACGACGATCGCCCGCTCCGCGCCCGCCACCGACAGCAGCGGCACGAACGCGGGCGCGCCGTCGGCCACGCGCTCGAACGTGAACGGGGCGTGGATCTCGTCGGCCACCACCCGCACCCCGTACCGGTCCGCGAGCGCCAGCACCGCCTCGAGCTCCGCGCGCGTGTGCACCGTCCCGGTGGGGTTGTGCGGGTTGCACAGCAGCAGGACGGCGCGCCGGCCGGAGCCGGGCCCGGTGCCGTGGGCGGCGGCGCCCGTGGCGCGCGCGAACGCGGCCTCGAGAGTGTCGAGGTCGAGCCGCAGGTCGGCGCCCAGGGGCGCCTCCACGACCTGCCGCCCCTCGTTGCCGGGGAAGCCGTAGAACGGCGGGTACACGGGCGGCGTGACGACGACGGCGTCGCCGGGGGCGGTGAGCACGCGCAGCACCTCGACGATCGCCACCATGACGTCCGGCATCGTGCGGCCGGACGCGACGTCCGGCGCCCAGCCCCAGCGCTCCTGCGCGAACGGCGCGAGCGCCTCCGCGTACGCGGTGCCGACGTCGTAGCCCGTGTCGCCGAGGGCGAGCGCAGCACGGACGGCGTCGACGACGGGCGGGGCGACGGGCGTGTCCATCTCGGCGACGAACAGGGGCAGCACGTCCGGCGGGTAGGCGCGCCACTTCACGGACGTGCGACGGCGCAGGTCGTCGAGGGCGAGCTGCTCCAGGGGGTTGTCGGTCACGGCTCCGGTCTACCAGAGACGGCCGCGTACTACCTCGGCGCGACCGGAACTATCTCGGCAGGTCACGCGGACGGGACCGTCTTCACCACCGGGGCCCACTGCTCCTCGACGAGCGCCGGGCGGTCCTCGTCCGTGTGGCCGGCCCAGCGCCGGGCGTCCTCGATGGTCGCGGCGAGCAGGGTGCGCAGCCGGGCGTCCGTGTCGGGCACGAACGCCTCGCTGATGCCCTGCACCGCGGTGGACACGACGGACGGCGCGGCGTCGCGCACGAACCGCTTGGGCCGCACGCGCGTGCCCTCGCAGAACCGGTACGCCCACTCGGCCGTCTTCGGCGACGCGGCGAGCGCGTCGGCGCTGGCCGGGTCGAGCGTGCCCTCGGGGCGCCCGTCCAGGGCGTCGAGCATGCGCTCCGCGCCGATGATCGCCACGGCGAGAGTCTGCTGCCGGTCGGCGGGCGCGACGGGCAGGGCCGTCTGCGCGGCACGCAGCGCGATGCGCACGTCCCACCGCGGGTCGCTGCTGGTGAGCCCGATGACGGACGGGATGAGCGGCGCGAGCTGCGGCCGGTTCCCGTCGGAGGTCAGGTCGTTCACGGCACGGGCCAGCATCGCGAGCAGCGGGTGCGTGCACTGCGGATGGTCGCTCCAGCGTTCACCGGCCAGGAACGACGCCAGCTCCATGAAGCACGCGCCCTTCTTGGGGTTGCGGTGCTTGCCACGCCCGAGCATCGGCAGCGCGTCGAAGGCGCTTGCAACAGATCCAGCCACGAGTCCACCCCCGTATAGGTCCGGTCTTCCCCCAGTGTGCGACCGCTGTGACCCAGGTCGCAACGGCTGGCGCGGGCGAAGGGCCGACGACCCCGGTGCCACGCCCCTCACCGACCGCCCCTGGGGGTACCTCAGACGGGCGGAGGCCCTGGTCGTGGCGCCGTCTGAGGTACCCCCGGCGCCGAAGACGGGGCAGTTGCCCGATCCCCGGACCAGGGCCTCAGGACGAGCGTGGTCACCACGAGATCGAGGAGCCGGCGGTGGCCGGCACGCAGGGCCGGGGACCCCGGCCGGTGAGGGGACGAGGACATGAACGAGATGACGTCGCGGGACCTGGCCGTCCTGGCGGAGCTGGACTACCGGCGCGAGCGGATGGCCGAGACGTACCAGCGCGGGACGCCGGCATGGGCGCGCAGGGTGGGCCGCGGGCTCCGGGACCTGGCCCGACGGGCGCGCTCGCGGGCGGCGGACCGCGAGGCCGTGCAGCGCCTCGGCGCGACGCTCGACGCCGTCGCGGCGCGGACGGACGCGCACGCGTGGGACGTCCAGGTGACCCGCCGGGCCGACCAGATCTCCCACGGGCTGGACGCGCTGCGGCCGCAGGACGGCGCCGGACGCCGGGCCGCCTGACCGTGCACGGCACGGCCACGGCGGCGGCGGGCGGGCCCGGAAAAGCCGGGGCGGGTGTGGGCGCCCGGTGGGACGATCACCTGGTGCGACGTTCCAGCGAGGTGCCCCTGATCGCCCGCCAGGAGGAGGTCACGGCCTTCCGCGGTGCGCTGGCGCGCGCCGCGGACGGCGCGCCCGGCGTCCTGCTGCTCGGCGGCGACGCCGGCGTGGGCAAGACCCGCCTCGTCACCCACCTCGCCGACGTCGCACGCGACGCCGGCGCGCGCGTCGTCGTCGCGCACTGCGTGGACCTGGGCGACGTCGGCATCCCGTACCTGCCGTTCACGGAGGCGCTGGGGGAGCTGCGGACGGTCCCGGCCGTGGCCGAGGTCATCGCCGAGCGGCCCGCCCTGACCCGCCTGCTCGACCCGGCCAGCGGCTCCGGCACCGACCACGCGGAGCGGCTGCAGCTGCTCGACGGCGTGGCGGGCAGCCTCGCGGCCGCGGGGCGGGCGGGCTCCCCGCTGGTCCTGGTGGTCGAGGACCTGCACTGGGCGGACGAGTCCACGCGGGACGTGCTGCGGTTCGTCGTCGCGCGGCTGCGCTCGGAGCACCTGCTGGTGGTCGCCACCTACCGCAGCGACGACGTGCACCGGCGCCACCCCCTGCGCCCCGTCCTCGCGGAGCTGTACCGGCAGCGTCCGGTGGAGCACGTGGAGCTGGCCCCCTTCACGCCCGACGAGCTGCGCGAGTTCACCACCGCCACCCGCGGGGAGCCGCTCGACGACGCCGAGTTCGACGCCGTGCGCAGCCGCTCGGACGGCAACGCCTTCTTCGCCGAGGAGCTGCTCGACGCCGGTCAGCCGAGCACCGGGCTGCCCTGGTCGCTGGCCGACGTGCTGCACACGCGGCTGCAGCGTCTCGACCCCGCGGTGCAGCAGCTGGTGCGCCTCGCGGCGGTCGCCGGCCGCCAGGTGGACGAGTCGCTGCTGCGCGCCGCGGCGCCGCGCCTGCCCGGCCTCGACGCCCCGGGCGTCGCCGACGCCGCCCTGCGCGAGGCCGTGGCCCAGCAGGTGCTGGGCGTCGAGGGCCAGCACCTCGCGTTCCGGCACGCCCTCGTCGCCGAGGCCCTCGTGCTCGACCTGCTGCCCGGCGAGCGCACCACCATGCACCGGGCCTACCTCGAGGCGCTGTGCGCCGAACCGGCGCTCGGCTCCGCCGCCAAGCGCGCCCACCACGCGCTGCAGGGCCACGACCTGACCGCCGCGCTCGTCGCGTCGCGCGAGGCGGCCCGCAGCGCCGCCGAGCTGCTCGCCCCCGCCGAGGAGCTCCGGCACCTGGAGCAGGTGCTGTCCCTGTGGGAGTCGGTGCCCGACGCCGAGGCGCTCCTCGGGGAGGACCGCGTGGCGCTGGCGCTCGAGACGGCCGCGGCCGCCAGCTCCGCCGGCCTGGCGACGCGGGCCGAGCAGCTCGCCCGGCGCGCCGTGGAGGGCCTCTCGGGCGATCCCGGCCGGCAGGCCCGCCTGCGCCACCTGCTGGTGCGCTACGTGCTGGACCTCGAGTCCCTCGACGACGCCCTGGCCCAGTCCAGCGGCGCCCTCGACGTGCTGCTCCCGGGCGCGACCGACGCCGGCGCCACCGGGACGTTCCCCGAGGTCGCCGAGGCCGACGCCACGCCGGAGCTCGCCTGGACGCTCGCCGTGCACGCGCGTGTCCTGCTCACCGAGGACCGCGACGACGAGGCCGGCGTGTTCGCCCGGCAGACCGTCGACGTCGCACGCCGCGCGGACGCCCCCGGCGCGGAGGCCGACGCGCTGACCACGCTCGCCGTGCTCGAGGTCGGCACCCCGGACACCGCCGCCGAGCTGGTCGACCGCGCCCGCGAGCGCGCCGTCGTCGCCGGCGACCTGCGCACCGAGATGCGCTGCTGGTACGGCCTCGCCACCACCCACTTCTACGCGGGGCACCTCGACGAGGCCGCCCGCATCCTCGCGGCGGGGATCGAGCGCGGCCGCGCCACGGGCGTCATCTGGGGCGTGTACGGGGTGCAGCTGCTCGACCTCGCGCTGCTGGTGTCGTACTTCGGCGGCGACCTCTCCGACCAGCCCATCCCCGAGGGTGCGCCCGCGCCGGCCCTCGTCTACCTGGACAGCGGCCGCCTCTACGCGGCGGTCGCCCGCGAGGGCGGCGGCGCCGTCGCGGCGGCGGAGGCGCTGCGCCCGTCGTGGGGAGCGGACGGGCAGATCGCGCTCGTGGCGGGCGGCCTGCTCGCCGACGCGCTGACGTGGGCCGGCCGGTACGACGAGGCCGTCGCGACGGCGGAGGAGGTCGCGGCGCACGTCGGGGCGACCTGGTCGGAGTTCTTCCTCGGCCGCATCTGGCTGTCCGCGCTCGCGCTGGCGGCGCTCGCCGAGCAGGCGGAGAGCGGCCCGCACGGCGCCGACGCCGCGCAGGAGCTGCTCGACCGCGGCGACACGCTGCTCGCCGTCGCGCAGGAGACCGCGCGGCGCGGGCGCCCGCGTGGCGGACGCCTCGGCCCCGAGGGCCGGGCGTGGCTGAGCCGTGCGGCGGCGGAGCACTCCCGGCTGCGGGCCGCGCTCACCGACGCCCGCGCCGACCCGGACCTGTGGGAGGCGACCGTGCGCGAGTTCGACTTCGGCTACCGGTACGAGGTGGCCCGGTCGCGGTTCCGCTGGGCGCAGGCGCTGCGTACGTCCGGCGACGTGCCGGCGGCCGAGGTCGAGGCGGCCGAGGCGCTCGGCGAGGCCGTCGACATGGGGGCGACGCCCCTCGCGGACGCGATCCACGCGTGGGGCCGGCGCGCCCGCGTGCCGCTGCCGGGCGCGCGCCGCACGACGTCGGTCCTCACGGAGCGCGAGGAGGAGGTGCTGGTCCTCGTCGCGCAGGGGCTCAGCAACCGGCAGATCGGCGAGCGGCTGTACATCTCGACGAAGACGGTCAGCGTGCACGTGTCGAACCTGCTCGCGAAGCTCGGCGTGTCCGGGCGCGCGGAGGCGGTCGCGGTCGCGCACCGGCGCGGGCTGATCGGCGTCTGAGCCGGCAAGGTCCATACTGGGCCCGTGCCGGAAGCCCAGGCTGTCGGCTCCCTGTCCGGCCCGTCGCCCGGCCCCTTGCCCGGTCCCGCGTCCGACCGCGTGACCGGCCCGCCGCCCGGCCCGGCCAACGGTGAGCCCGTCGCAGACGAGGTGTTCGACCGCATCGCGCGGCTCGTGCACCGGCAGCTCGGCGTGCCCGCGGCCGCGGTCGTCATGCTCACGGACGACGGCGACGTCAAGACCCTGCCCGGCGCCGTCGGCTTCCCCGACGACGCGCAGCGCAGCCGCCGCCTCGACCTCCCCCGCCCGCTGACCGCGACCGTCGCGCGCACCCGCACGCCGCTCGTCGTGGGAGACGCGGACGCCGACCCCCGCGTGGCGGGGCGCCACGCCATCGGCGACCTCGTGCTCGCCGCGTACGCGGGCTACCCGATCGAGGACGCCCGCGGCCACGTGGTCGGCGCGCTGTGGGCGGTCTCGTCCGTGCCGCGCACCTGGACCGAGACGGACCTCGCCACCCTCGCCGACTTGTCCGCCGCGGCATCGGGCGAGCTGCGGCTGCGCGCGGAGCGGGAGCGGGCACGGCTGGCCGAGCAGGTGGCGTTCCGTGCGCACCGCCGGTCGCGGTTCCTGCTCGGGCTCTCGGAGCGGTTCGCCCGCGTCACCACGCTGGACGAGGTCGAGGACGCCATCGCCCACGTCATCGGCACCGGCACGGGCGCCCGCTGGGTGTCGCTGGCGCTGGTGGACGCCGACCGCCGGCACCTGTCGTTCTTCACCGTGGGGCACCACCACCCCGGCGAGCCGGCGCTGCGCAGCACGCGGCTCGACGCGCCCCGGCCCGACACGCACGTCGTGCGCAGCCGCGCCGCGCTGCGGTTCCGCGACCACGCGGAGATGGTGGCGACCTACCCGGAGATGGGCCCCGTGGGGTCCGTGTCCGAGGGCGCGCGGTCGTTCCTCCCCGTGATGTCGAACGGCATGGTCGTGGGCGTCATCGCGTGCGTGTGGGACCAGGCCCGGGAGCACGACGCCGAGACCGCGGCCCTCGAGTCGACGATCAGCCGGTACGTGGCGCTCGCGCTGGAGCGGGTGGCGCTGCTGGAGGCGCGGCGGCGGGTCGCGACCACGCTGCAGGAGTCGATGCTCACCGCGCCGCCCACCGTGGCGCACCTCGACATCGCGACCACCTACTCCCCCGCGGCGCGCACCGACCAGGTGGGCGGCGACTGGTACGACGCGGTGGTGCGCGACGACGGCACCGCGATCGTCATGATCGGCGACGTCGCGGGCCACGACGTGCACGCCGCCGCGCAGATGGGCCAGCTGCGCTCCATGCTGCGCGCGCTCGCGTGGAGCCACGACGAGTCGCCGGCCGGGCTGCTGACCCGGCTCGACAAGGCGAATGCGCGGCTCGGCCCGCGGGCGATGGCGACCGCCGTCGTCGCGCGCCTGGACCGCGACCCGGCGCCGTGCCCGCAGGAGGCCCTGGAGGGGGCGCCGCCGGCCGAGCGGCCCGAGCGCGCCTACACGCTCACCTGGTCCGTGGCCGGCCACCCGCCGCCGATGGTCCTGCGCCGCGACGGCCGGGTGGAGCGGCTGTCGGAGACCCCCGACCTGCTGCTGGGCGTGGTGCCGACGACGCCCCGCGTGGACCGGTCGGCCCGCCTCCTGCCGGGCGACACCCTCGTGCTCTACACCGACGGGCTGGTGGAGCGCCGCGGCGTGCCGAGCGACGAGCGCCTGTCCGACCTGGAGAAGGTGCTGCGCTCCGCCCACGGCGAGGCCACGTCCGCCGTCCCCCGCGCCCTGGTGCGCGGGCTCGTGGGCGACGCGCAGCGCGACGACGTCGCCGTGCTCGCGCTGCGGGTGCGCGTGCCCGCGCCGTCCGGTCCGCCGTCGTCGGACGGGCCGGCGAAGGCGGAGCGCCGCGTCGCCGACGACGACCTCAGCGACCTCGGGCCCGCGCGCCGGTGGGTGGACGACGTGCTCGAGTCGTGCGACGTGTCCGACGAGCAGCGGCGCACCGCGATGCTGCTGACGAGCGAGGTGCTCACCAACGCCCTGGAGCACGGCGAGGGGCCGATCACCGCCACGGTCGAGGTCGACGGCCGCCGCCTGCGCGTGGGGGTCCGCGACGGCAGCATGGCCGAGCCGGAGCTGCAGTCCCCCCGGCCGCAGGACCTGTCCGGCCGCGGCGTGCTCTTCCTGGACCGCCTCGCGTCCCGCTGGGGCGTCCAGCTGCACGACGGCTCCGACGCCGTCGGGCGCCACTCCGGCGTCGTCGAGGGCAAGACCGTGTGGTTCGAGATCGACCGCGAGGCCCGGCCCCTCACGGGCACCGTCGCACGCGTGCGGCCCCCGACGCCCGCCACCGGCGCCGTGCCCCTGGTCGAGCGCGTGCTGCGCGACGACCGGCGCTGAGCGACCCGGGCGCTCGTCGCGCGGCGGCTCCGTCGCCCCGGGCGACACCCCTCCCGGGTGTCGGCGGTACGACGTACGGTGTGAGACGTGACACACACCGCCCAGCGCACCGCCGCACCGCCCCGACCCCGGGCGACGGCGACCGGCGCCTCCCCCACGCCTGCGTCCGACGGTCGGGGCGAGGACGTCGGCGCCCTGCTCGAGCCGTACCGGCGCGAGCTCACCGGCTACTGCTACCGCATGCTCGGCGGCGCGTTCGAGGCCGACGACGCGGTGCAGGAGACGCTGCTGCGCGCCTGGCGCTCCTACGACCGGTTCGAGGGGCGGTCGTCGCTGCGGTCGTGGCTGTACCGCATCGCGACCAACGTGTGCTTCGACCACCTCGGGTCGTCCAAGCGGCGCGAGCGCCCGATGGGGCTGGGCGGGCCGCAGCCCGCGGAGGAGCAGTACTTCGGCGACGTGCTCGCCGAGGACCGGTGGCTCGAGCCCGTGCCCGACGACGCCGTCCTGCCGCGCGAGGGCGATCCGGCCGACGTCGCGGTGGGCCGCGAGTCCATCCGCCTGGCGTTCGTCGCCGCGCTGCAGCACCTGCCCGCCCGGCAGCGCGCCGTGCTGGTGCTGCGCGAGGTGCTGCGCTGGTCGGCCGCCGAGGTCGCGGCCCTCCTCGACACCACGGTCGCGTCCGTGAACAGCGCGCTGCAGCGCGCCCGCGCCACGCTCGGCAGCAAGGGGCTGCGCCGGGCGGGGGACGACGACGGCGAGGCGCCGGAGCCGCAGTGGGACGCGATCGACCAGGAGCTCCTCGAGCGGTACCTGGACGCGTTCGAGCGCTACGACATGGACGCCCTGGTGGCGCTGCTGCACGAGGACGCCGTGCTCAACATGCCGCCGTACACGATGTGGGTGCACGGGCGCTCCGAGGTGATCCGCTGGATGACGGGGCCCGGCGAGGGATGCCGCGGGTCCCGGTGCGTGCCCGTGCAGGCGAACGGGTCGATGGCGTACGGCCAGTACCGGCGCGACCCGACCGGCGGCTGGTCGCCGTGGGGGCTCGCCGTGCTGGAGGACGACGGCAGCGGCCGGATCACCGGCATCACGACGTTCCTCGACACGGCCACCTGGTTCCCGCGGTTCGGCCTGCCCGACCGGCTGCCCGCCCTCTGACCTGCGGCCCAGCGCGCCCCGCGGGCCGCGCTGGGCTACGTTTTCCCGCATGACCACGGACGCCCCGCACCCCGAGGGCGAGCCCGACGAGGTCGACGACTCCGTCCGCCCCGTCCAGCACGACAGCAAGAACCCGCCGCGGTGGCTGCCGCGGGCGCTCGCGATGGTCGTGGTGGCCGTCTTCGTCGCCACCTTCCTGTCCTACGCGTTCGGCCAGCTCGGCGGGCTCGCCGTCAACGTGCTCATCTCCTTCTTCGTCGCGCTCGCGCTGGAGCCGATCGTCGTGTGGCTGGTGCGGCACGGGTGGCGGCGCGGCGCGGCCGCGGGCGTGTCGCTGGGCGGCGCGATCGTCGTCGTGCTCGGGGTGTTCGCGCTGTTCGGCAACCTGTTCGTGCAGCAGCTGATCCAGCTCGTCTCGTCGCTGCCCGCCCTCTACAGCAGCATCCAGGAGGGCATCGAGGAGCGCTGGGACGTCACCGTCCCCGACTCCGACGACCTCGTCGCGCAGGCCCTCGACCAGTGGGGGCAGGACGTCGCGACGGGCGCGCTCAGCGTGGGCGCGTCGATCGTGGGGGTCCTGTTCGCGATCACGACGATCCTGCTCATCACGTACTACCTCATGGCGGCGGGCCCCAAGTTCCGCGCCGCGATCTGCGCGTGGCTGCGGCCCGACCGGCAGCAGGAGGTGCTCACCCTGTGGGAGATCACGCAGGTGAAGGTCTCCGACTTCATCAGCTCGCGCGTCGTGCTCGCCGCCCTGTCGAGCGTGTTCACGTTCGTCTTCCTGCTCATCGTGCAGACCCCGTACGCGCTGCCGCTGGCCGTGTTCACCGGCGTCGTGTCGCAGTTCGTGCCCACCATCGGCACGTACATCGGCGGCGCGCTGCCCGTGGCCGTCGCGCTGGCCGCGCAGGGGCTGCCCCAGGCGATCGCCGTCCTGGTCTTCATCGTCGCGTACCAGCAGGTGGAGAACCTGATCTTCTCCCCGCGGGTCAGCGCCCGGGCGCTGGAGATGAACCCGGCCGTGTCGTTCGTCGGCGTCCTCGGCTTCGGCGCCGTCTTCGGCGCGCTCGGCGCCTTCCTCGCCCTGCCGATCCTCGCCACGGTGCAGGCTCTCGGGAACACCTACCTGCAGCGGCACGAGCTCGTCGAGTCGCAGCTGCTGCGCGACCCCGACGCCCCCGCCGGGGGCTCCGGGCCGTGGTCGTCGCGACGACGTCGCAACCTCGAGGCCGGCGAGCGCGCCGCACGCGAGGCCGAGGCCCGCCGTCGCGACGGCGCGGAGGAGTGAGCATGGACCTCGTCGGCGGCATCGCCCTCGTCGTGATCGTCGGGGTGGCCGGGCAGGTCGCCGCCCGGTCGCTGCGCGTGCCGTCCATCCTGCTGCTGCTCGCGCTCGGGCTCCTCGTCGGACCGATCCTCGGCTGGCTCGACCCGGACGCGGTGTTCGGCGACGCGCTCTTCCCGCTGGTGTCGATGGCCGTCGGCCTGCTGCTCTTCGAGGAGTCGCTCAAGCTGGACTTCGGGCGCCTGCGCGGCGGCGCGCGGCGGCCCGTGCTCGGCCTGGTGACCACCGGCGCCCTGGTCACCGGCCTCGGCGCGACCGCCGTCGCGTACCTGTTCCTCGACGTGACGTGGGGGCGGGCGGCCGTCATCGGCGCCATCCTCATCGTCTCCGGCCCGACCGTCGTCGGGCCGCTGCTCGCTATCATCCGGCCCCGTCAGCCCGTGGAGTCCGTGCTCGCGTTCGAGGGCATCTTCATCGACCCCATCGGGGCCACGGTGGCGCTCGCGGTGGCGAACGTGGTGCTGCACGCCGAGCCCGTCAGCCTGTTCGAGACGGGCGGCTGGGGCCTGCTCATCGGCGTCGTGGCCGCCGCCGTCCTCGTGCTGCTCATCCGGTTCGGCCGGGTGCCGAAGGAGACCGAGGTGGTGCTCGCGTTCGCGTTCGCGCTCGGGGCCTACGCGCTCGCCGAGGGCCTGCACGACGAGGCCGGCCTGTTCGCCACCACCGCGCTCGGCGCCGTCCTCGCCAACCAGCGGGTGGCGCGCACCGAGCCGCTGCACGAGTTCGGCACCCACATCGGCCTGCTGCTCATCGGCGCGTTGTTCGTCGTCCTTTCCGCCCGCATCGACCTGGACGCCCTGGCCCGGTACGCCCTGCCCACCGTCCTGATCGTCGCGGCGCTCGTGCTGGTGCTGCGCCCCGTCGTGGCGGCCCTCTCGACGCTCGGCACCGACCTGCGCTGGTCGGACCGGGCGATGATCGGCTGGATGGCGCCGCGCGGCATCGTCGCCGCGTCGACGGCGTCGGTCTTCTCGCTGCGGTTCGACGACGCCGGGGAGCCGTTCCCCCAGCTGGTGCCGGTGATCTTCGGCGTCGTGCTGCTCACCGCGATCGTCTACGGGTTCACCGGCACGCCCGTGGCGAAGCTGCTCGGGGTGCGCTCCGACGACCGGGAGCGGCTCGACGACGACGGCCTGCCGGTGCTGGACCGGTCGTCCTGACCGTCGCTGTGCCGACGACCGCGGTGCCGAGGACGACGATGCCTACCATGACGGGATGACGGGTCCGGTGCTGGTGGGCGTGCCCCACGACGGCCGGCCGAGCGTGCCCCGGCGCGCCGCCGACCTGGCGGCCGCGCTCGGCACCGAGCTGGTGTGCGTGGCGGTGGACGAGGCGTCGGTGCGCGAGCCGTCCGGCGGCGTCGTGCCGGTGGACCCCGACGCCGGCCCCGCCGCCGACGACGGCGACCTGAGCGCCGCGGTCGCCGCCGCGCTCGCCGGCAGCCCCGTGCGCTGGCGGCTCGAGCGCACCGCCGGCGACCCGGCCGCGGAGCTGGCCCGGCTGGCGGCCGCGTACGACGCCGTGCTCGTCGTCGTGGGAGCGCGCCGGCCCGGCGTGCGCGGCTGGGCCACGCACCTCGTCGGCGGCACCGTCGCCGGGCGCCTCGTCCACGACCAGCCGAGGCCGGTGGTCGTGCTGCCGGACCAGCACGCGGGCGACGCCTCGTGACGGCGTGCAGCCCGCCCGCGCGCGTGCGCCCGGCCCACCGGCGACCCGGGCTGGTCGCGCTGGTCGCGGCCGGCGGCGCCGTCGGCACGGCGGCCCGGTTCGGGCTCTCGCAGGCATGGCCCGCCGTCGAGGGGTGGCCGGTCGCCACGTTCGCCGCCAACGTGCTCGGCGCGTTCGTGCTGGGCTGGCTGCTCGAGTCCCTCGCCGCCCGGGGGCCGGAGACGCCCGCCGCGCAGCGGGTGCGGCTGGCCGTCGGCACCGGCGTGCTGGGCGGGTTCACCACGTTCTCCTCGCTCGCGCTGGAGACCGAGCGGCTGCTGGCCGCGGGCGCCGTCGGCCAAGGTCTCGCGTATGCGGGCGGCACCCTCCTGCTCGGGTACCTCGCCTGCCTCGCCGGCGTGCTGCTCG
Source organism: Isoptericola sp. NPDC057391 (assembly GCF_042668085.1). Taxonomy (NCBI): domain Bacteria; kingdom Bacillati; phylum Actinomycetota; class Actinomycetes; order Micrococcales; family Promicromonosporaceae; genus Isoptericola; species Isoptericola sp. NPDC057391. The sequence continues at coordinate 24,041 of NZ_JBHVBO010000005.1, forward strand.
GCTCCCGCCGTGGTTCGGCACGGGGGGCACGATGAGCGCCGCCGCGACCCTGCTGCTGGTGGCCGTGGCGGGCGGGCTGGGCGCCGCCGCCCGGTTCGTCGTCGACGGCGCGGTGCGGGCGCGCACGCCGGGCGCCGCGTTCCCGTGGGCGACGGTCGCGGTGAACGTCTCCGGCTCGCTGCTCATCGGCCTGGTCACGGGCGTGCTGCTCGGCGCCGGCGACCCGGCGCACCTCGAGCCCTGGCGCCTCGGCGTCGCGACCGGGTTCTGCGGCGGCTACACCACCTTCTCGACGGCGATGGTCGAGACCGTGCGCCTCGCCCGCTCCGGCCGACGCCGCCTGGCCGCGGCCAACGCGCTCGGCACCATGGTGCTCACGCTGGCCGCCGTCGTCGTGGGCATCGGCCTCGGAGTCCTGGTCGGCCGGCTGCTCTGACCCGGTGTGGGCGCTCCTTTGGCGCTATCACGGGATTTGAGAACGCCAAGCAAGCGCCCACAACGTCCTCTCGGAGGGGCTGTGGCACGCTGACCCGGTGAGCCTCATGCTGCTGGACTCCGCGAGCCTGTACTTCCGCGCCTTCTACGGCCTGCCCGACACGCTGCGCTCCCCCGACGGCAAGCCCGTCAACGCGGTTCGCGGCCTGCTGGACATGATCGCGTTCCTCGTCACCGAGCACGGCCCGGACCGGCTGGTGGCGTGCTGGGACGAGGACTGGCGGCCGGCGTTCCGCGTCGAGGCGATCGGGTCGTACAAGGAGCACCGGGTCGCGGCGGTCACGCCGGCGGGCGAGCCGGACGTCGAGGAGGTGCCCGACGCGCTCACCCCGCAGGTCCCGGTGATCGTGGACGTGCTCGCCGCGCTCGGCATCGCCCGCGTCGGCGCGCCCGGCTTCGAGGCGGATGACGTCATCGGCACGCTCGTCACGCGCGAGGTGGCCCGCAGCGCCGCGACCGCGCTGCCCGTGGCCGGTGCGGTCGGCATGGTGATGCCGGCGAGCGTCGACATCGTCACCGGCGACCGCGACCTGTTCCAGCTCGTCGACGACGCCGCGGGCGTGCGCGTGCTGTACCCCGCGCGCGGCGTGCGTGACCCCGACGTCGTCGACCAGGCGAAGCTCGCCGAGAAGTACGGCGTGCCCAGCGGGCAGGCGTACGCGGACATGGCGACGCTGCGCGGCGACCCGTCCGACGGCCTGCCCGGTGTGCCCGGTATCGGCGAGAAGACGGCGGCCAAGCTCCTCGACGCGTTCGGCGACCTCGCCGGTCTGCGCGCCGCCGCCGAGTCCGGCGCGAAGGGCCTCACGCCCACCCAGCGGCAGAAGCTGCTCGACGCCGCGGCCTACCTCGACGTCGCACCGACGGTGGTGCAGGTCGCGCACGACGCGCCCGTCGGCGAGGTGGACGACGCGCTGCCGCGGGAGCCGAAGGACCCGGAGACCCTGGACGTCCTCGCGGAGCGGTGGGGCATCCGGTCCAGCGTGGACCGCGTGCTCGCCGCCCTCGCCGCCCGCCCCTGACGGCACCGGTGCGCCTTCCCGACCGGTAGGAACAGGGGCAGCATTCCGAGTATGGAGGTGAGGCCGCGGTGCGCGCGCTGCGTGAGCGCGACCTGGAGGCCGCCTACCAGGCGGCCGACGACGAGTGGTACGCCTCGGACGACGCCGCTGCGTGGGACGCGGTGACCGGCGACGGGACGGAGACCCCGCGTGCGGCGCGGTGACGTCTGGGAGATCGACCTGATGCCGGTGCCGGGCTCGGAGGCCGACCAGCGTCGACCCGCGGTGATCGTGTCGAACGACGCCCGCAACCGCACCGCGCAGCGCAGCGGCAGAGGAGTCCGGACCGTCGTGCCGCTGACGAGCAACACGGCGCGGGTCCTGCCCTTCCAGGTGCTGATCGCCGCCGACGACGGCAACGGCTTGGGCGTCGACTCCAAGGCGCAGGCGGAACAGGTGCGCTCGGTCGACCTGGCGCGCTTCGGGCGCCGTCTGGGCGCCCTGTCCGCCGAGCAGGTGGCCGCCCTCGACGATGCCCTCCTGCTGCACCTGGCGCTGGGCTGATCGCGGTCAGGGCTGGAAGACGCAGAACTCGTTGCCCTCGGGGTCGGCCATGACGGTCCAGCCGATCTCGTCGTCCTGCGCCCGCAGCACGCGGGCGCCGCGGGCGACGAGGTCGTCGAGCGTCACGCCGTCGTTCAGCGTGACGTCCCAGTGCCAGCGGTTCTTGACCGTCTTCGGCTCGGGCACGGGGACGAAGTCGAACGACTCGAACGGCACGCCCGCGCCGCGGTCCAGGTACGCATAGGCGCCGCCCTCGTGACCGTCCCAGGTCAGGTCGCCGCCCAGCAGTCCGTGCCAGAACTCCGCGACCACCGCGTAGTCGGTGCAGTCGACGACGATGTCCTTGAGCCGGTAGTCCGGCACCTCGTCATAGGTGAAGACGCAGAGCTCCCCGCCCTCGGGGTCCGCCAGCGTCGTGTAGTGGAACCGCCCGGGCTCGGACAGGCGCGGCTGGTCGGGGAACTCGTCGAGCGACCGGGCCCGCACGTCGGGGTGCACGCGGTGCTTCACGGACTTCGCCTCGGGCACGCTGTTGACCCAGATCGTCCGCTCACGCACGGCGTCGGGGCCCGGGTCACGCAGGACGACGTCGCCGTCGTCCAGCGGCTCCACGCGCAGCCCCAGCGTCCGCGCCCAGAACTCGCCCAGGGCGGCAGCGTCCGTCGCGTCGACGCACAGGTCCTTGAAAGTCACGAGGCTCATGACCGGTCACCCTAGAACGTCTGTGGGCGCTCGTTCGGCACTATTCCGTCGAGGAACAGCGCCGAACGAGCGCCCACAACGACAGGCCGGGTCAGCCGGTGTTCTGCAGGCCCGCGGAGACGCCGTTCACGGTGAGCAGCAGCAGGTGCTGCCAGCGGTCCTTGTGGCCGCCGTCCACCCACTCGCCGTCGTCCACGGTGAGGCCCTCGCTGACGCCCTGGCTGCGCAGCGCGCGCAGGGCGCGGACCTGGAGCAGCGACAGCGCGTCGACGTACGGGGAGCGCAGCTGCACGGCGCGGCCGAGGACGCGGCGGTTGGCGAGCGGCCACTCGTTGCCGGTCACGCGCAGCACCCACTCGCGGGTGAGCCGCAGCTCGCCGAGCACGAGCTCGGCGAGGTCGTCGCGGTCGCCGAGCGCGAGGTACTGCGCGGCGATGTCCTCCTGCGTCTTCGCGAGGCCCATCTCCACGGTGTCGAGCAGCGTGGTGAACAGGGGCCACTCGTGGTACGCGGCCTGCAGCTCCTCCAGCCCGCCCGGCTGCTCGCCGGCCGCGCGCAGCGCCGTGCCCAGCCCGAACCAGCCGGCGAGGTTGATCCGCGCCTGCGACCAGGAGAACACCCACGGGATGGCGCGCAGGTCGTCGAGCGAGTTGACCGACAGGCCGCGCTTGGCCGGGCGGGAGCCGATCGGCAGCAGGCCGACCTCCTCCAGCGGCGTCACCTGCGCGAACCACTGCGGGAAGCCCTCGGACTTCACCAGCCCGTGGAAGGCGGCGCGCGACGTCTCGTCGAGGGCGGCGGCCAGGGGCGCGAACCGCTCCCGGGCCTCGGCGTTGCGCTTCTCGACCGTCGGGGCCGAGGCGAGCAGCGTCGCCGCGGCGACCTGCTCGATGTGGCGCGCGGCGATCGTCGGGTCCCCGTAGCGGGCGAGGATGACCTCGCCCTGCTCGGTGAGCTTGAACCGGCCGTCCACCGAGTGCGGCGGCTGGGCGAGCACCGCGCGGTTGGCGGGGCCGCCGCCGCGGCCGAGCGAGCCGCCGCGGCCGTGGAACTGGGTGAGGGTGATGTCGTGGCGCTGCGCCCACTCGGCGATGCGCGACTGCGCCTTGTGCAGGGCGAGGGTCGCGGCGACCGGGCCGACGTCCTTCGACGAGTCGGAGTAGCCGAGCATGACCTCGACGCGCCGGCCGTTCTCCGCGAGGCGGCGCTGCACCTCGGGGAACTCCAGCATCGCCTCGAGGATGTCGACCGAGTTCTCCAGGTCGTCGAAGGTCTCGAACAGCGGCACCGCGTCGACGACGGGGGCGTCGTCGCTGCCCTCGAACGCGAGCGCGGCGAGCCGGTAGACGGCGGCGAGGTGCTCGGGCGCCTGCGTGAACGACACGATGTAGCGGCGGGCGGCGCGGATGCCGAACCGCTTCTGCACGGCACCGAGGGCGCGGTAGGTGTCGAGCACCTCGACCGTGCGCTCGGACAGGTCGCCGTGGATGCCCTTCTCGTCGATCTCGGCGAGGGCCGCGGCGTGCACCTGCGAGTGCTGGCGCACCTCCAGCTCGGCGAGGTGGAACCCGAAGGTCTGCACCTGCCACACGAGCTTCTGCAGGTCGCCGTACGCGGCGCGCGGGGCGCCCGCCTCGACGAGGGAGCGCTGCACGACCTCGAGGTCGGCGACGAGCTCCTCCGGCTCCCGGTAGCCCAGGTCGGCGTCACGGCGGCGGGTCGCGGCGACCCGGCCGGCGATGGCGAGCACGGCGGCCCGGTGCGGCTCGTTCGGCGAGTCGGCGGCGGCGCGGGTGACCAGCTCGTCGGAGAGCTGCCGCATCCGCTGCCACAGCGACTTGAGCTCCGCCGACGCCGGCGTGCCCTCCTCGTCGAGCGTGAGCTTGCGCCCCGTCTCGACCGCCGCCTTCTCGAGCGCGCCGAGCGCGTGCTCGGCGGCGAGGGTCGCGGCCTGGCGCGTGACCTCGGCCGTGACGTTCGGGTTGCCGTCGCGGTCGCCGCCGATCCAGGAGCCGAGGTGGACGAACGGGCGCGCGACGGGCGGCACGCTGCCGGCCTCGCCGTCGAGCAGCCAGTCGTCCAGGCGGCGGTACACCTCGGGGAAGGTGGAGAACATGGTGGCGTCGAAGACGCCCATCGCGGTCTTCACCTCGTCCAGCACGGACGGCTTGTGCGCGCGGATGGGCGACGTGCGCCACATGGTGTCGATCTCGGCGAGCAGACGGCGCTCGTTCTCGGCGAGCGTGGTGCCGCCGGGGCGCGTCGTGTCACGGTCGGCCACCAGCCCGGAGATGCGGCGGACGGCGCCCGAGACGGCGCGGCGGCGGGCCTCGGTGGGGTGCGCGGTGAGGACCGGGCGGAACTCGATCTCGCCCAGGCGCCGCAGCGCCTCGTCGCGGCCGACCTCCTCCGCGAGCTGCGTGAAGGCCTGCGGCAGCGAGTCCTCGATGACGACGCCCGACGCCGCCTCCGACTCGCGCGCCCGCAGCACGCGGACGCGGTGGTACTCCTCCGCGAGGTTCGCCAAGTGGAAGTAGCAGGTGAAGGCGCGTGCCACCTGCTCGGCTCGCTCCGGACTGAAGCCGGCCACGACCTCGGCCGCCTCCGCCAGCGTCGCGCCGCCGTCGTCCGCCCCGTAGGCGCGGATGGTCAGGCCGCGGAGACGCTCCACGTCGTCGAGCAGGCTCTGCCCGCCCGCCTCCTTCAGCACGGTGCCGAGCAGCCCGCCCAGGAGGCGGATGTCGTCGCGCAGAGGGTCGGGCATCTCGTGGCGTGCCACCACGCGTTCGATCGAGCCGGTGGATCCCAGGTTCTCGCTCACGGGACTAGAGGGTAAGCCGTCTCGCCGGGCGGGCGTCGAGCCGTCCGGCAGGTGACCCCGGCACTGTGGCTCAGCCCACCCAGGACGGGTCGTCGAGGAGCTCCTGCAGCTCGTTCACCAGGCGCGACGTGTGGAAGCCGTCGGCGGCGGCGTGGTGGACCTGCACGGCGAGGGGCAGCAGCAGCCGGCCGTCCCGCTCGACGTACCGGCCCAGCGTGACGATCGGCGCCAGGTGGTTCCACGCGTCCCGGATGTTCAGCGTGAAGCCGGTGAACGACGCCCACGGCAGGCTGGACACGTCGAACGCGTTCGGCGGCGGCGCGCCCTGCGGGAAGAACGCCGTCGACCCCCCGTGCTCGGCCCGCACCGCGGTGGTGGCGTCGTGAAACGCGCCGAAGTCGGCGTCGTAGGGCGTCCAGACGCACGAGAACGTCTCTTGTTCCACGTGGAACACCGTGAACGCCGGGTGCACGACCGGCCAGACGGCCGGCGCACCGTCACCCGTGAGGACCATGCGGAACTCGTCGTGCCGGTTCACGACGGTCGCCAGCGCCCACACCTGCGCCACGTACGTCCGGCGCGACGACGCCCGCAGCGCGGCGGCGAACGCCGTCGCGTCCAGCTCCACCGTCATCGCGTACGTGCACGGCGACGCCCGGTAGTGCTCGAAGTGCTGGCGGCGCGGCCAGGTGTCCAGGTCGACGGGGACGGGGGCGGGGTCGGTGGTGGCGCGGCTGTCCATGCGCCCAGCGTCGCAGCGGGGCGCGCTGCCGGGCACAGCAATTTCGGCCCCGGGGCGCGCCCGGTGCGACTAGAGCTCGACGACGACTTTGCCCTTCGCGCGCCCCTGCTCCAGGTATGCGAAGGCGCGCGGGATGTCGGCGAACGAGAACGTCCGGTCGATCACGGGCCGCAGGTGGCCGCCGTCGACGAGGCCGGCGAGTTCGGTCAGGTCGGCGCCGCTCGGGTGCATGAAGAGGTACCGGTAGCGCACCCCCGCGCGCCGGGCCCGGCGGCGGATCGCGGTGCTGGCCGCCCACAGGAGGCCCGCCTTGAGGGGACCGGCGTCCAGGTCGACGCGCGCCGTCGTCGCATCGGGGAGGCCTGCCACGGAGACGACGGTCCGGCCCGGCCTCAGGATCGTGAAGGCGTCGGTGAGGTCCTGCCCGCCGGTGAGGTCGAACGCGCCGTCGTAGTCGTGCAGGACGTCGGCGAAGCGTTCGGCGCGGTAGTCCACCACCCGGGTGGCGCCGAGCGAGCGCACGAGGGCCGTGCCGCGGGCGGACGCCGTCGTCGTCACCTCCGCACCGAGCCAGACCGCGAGCTGGATCGCGAGGGTGCCGACCCCGCCCGCGCCGCCGGTGACGAGCACCCGGTCCCCGGGCGCCACCGTCAGCTCGTCGCGCAGGGCCTGCAAGGCGGTGAGCCCGGCCAGCGGCAGCGACGCGGCCTCGACGAACCCGAGCGACGCGGGCATGGCCGCCACCAGGTCCTCCGCGACGGCGGCGTACTCGGCGAACGCGCCCAGCCGCCGCTTGTCGACCCGCGCGAAGACCCTGTCCCCCACGGCGAACCGCGTGACACCGGGGCCGACCGCCGCCACCTCGCCGGCGAGCTCGCTGCCCGCGACCAGCGGGAGGCGGAGCCGGGTGATCACCCGCAGGCCGCCGTCGCGCGTCTTGTAGTCGATCGGGTTGAGCCCCGCCGCCCGCACGCGGACCAGCACCTCGCCGGGCCCCGCGGCCGGGCGCGGCACCTCGCGCAGCTCCATCACGCCCGGGTGGCCGTAGCGCCTCAGCACGTACCCCTGCACGTCGGTCCCTTCCGTCGGTGGCCCGATTGTCTCCCCGATGGGCCCCGGACGTGGGACGACGGGCCTGGGCGTTCCCGCCCCGACAGTGCTTGACTCTCGCCCGTGGACAACCGTGAACGCATGGCCGCCGGCCTGATCTACGACCCGAACCAGGCCGACCTCGCCGCCGAGCAGACCCAGGCCCTGGAGCTGCTGTACGACTTCAACGCGACCCGACCGTCGCAGGGCGCGCGCCGTGCGGAGCTGCTGCGGGAGATGTTCGCCTCCGTGGGCACGGACGCCTACATCGAGCCGCCGCTGCATGCGAACTGGGCGGGGCGCCGGGTCCACGTCGGCGAGCGGTTCTACGCCAACTTCAACCTGACGCTCGTCGACGACGGCCCGATCCGGATCGGGGACCACGTGCTGATCGGCCCCAACGTGACGATCACGACCGCGGGCCACCCGCTCGACCCCGACCTCCGCAGGGACGCCGCGCAGTTCAACCTCCCCGTCACCATCGGCGACAACGTCTGGATCGGCTCCGGCGTCTCGATCATGCCCGGCGTGTCCATCGGCGACGACTCCGTGATCGGTGCCGGCTCGGTCGTCACGCGGGACGTCCCCGCCGGCGTCGTCGCCGTCGGCTCCCCCTGCCGCGTGCTGCGGGAGATCGGCGACCACGACCGGGAGTTCTACTGGCGGGACCGGCGGATCGACGACGGGGTGCGGTAGCCGCGCTCGGGCGCACGGCCGCCGCCCTCTCGAGGTCCACCCTCACAGCACGGCCGAGGCCAGCGTCTCGCCGCCCGCGTCGGCGATCTCGACGCGGGCGATGCGGTCCAGCGGCACCGACGACGCCGCGCCGAGGCCGGTGGAGGCCGTCCCCGACCCGGTCCACGTCGCGGCGACGGTGCGACCCTCGTCGTCGTCCACCAGGACGAGCTCGTAGGTCGCGACGCCCGCGGCGTCATAGGCCCCCGCGCGCGGCGGGTAGGTGCAGCTCCACTCCAGGCTGGTCCCCCACGGCCGGGGCGTCGCGGTGAGCGACGCCCGCACGTCGACCGCGCCCACCGGCTCGAGGTCCACGGCCGTGACCTGCGCGACGGGCGGGGGCGAGGGCGCCTGTCCCGGGCCCTCCCCCGCGCCGCCCAGCGCCAGCCCCGCGCCGACGCCGCCCACCAGCAGCGCCGACGCGGCGACGGCGGCCAGGGACCGCCGGCGGCGGCGCGAGCGCCGGGCCGCCCCCGCCAGGGCCGCGAGGGGCACGACGTCCGCCAGGTCGCCGTCGTCGCCCCCGCCCGCCGCCCTGCCCGGGCCCGCGTCCGTGTCCCGCGGGGCGGTCGCGATGGCGTGCTCCGCGGGCACGGAGGCGAGCAGCCCGGGCATGCCTGCGAGCTCTGCGACGGCCGCCCGGCACGCGTCGCAGCCGGCCAGGTGCTGCTCGTAGGCGCGCCGGTCGGCCGGGCTGAGCGCGCCCAGGACGTACGCGGCGTCCCACTCGCGGTACGGGTCGGTCGGCGCGGTCATGGCGTCACTCCCTTCTCCTGCAGGGCGAGGCGCAGCGCGCGCAGGGCGTAGTGCATCCGCGACTTCACCGTCCCGGCGGGGACGTCGAGCTCGTCGGCCAGCTCCGCGACCGACCGGCCACGGTAGTAGGCGCCCACGACGACGGCGCGGTGCTCGGCCGAGAGCTCCGCGAGCGCGTCGGCGACGAGCCAGGCGTCCAGGACGGCCTGGGTGCGGTCGGGCTCGGGCTGCTCGGGCAGGTGGCCGGTGGTGCGCTCGCGGGCGTGTCGCGCGCTGCGGAGCTGGTCGACCACGAGATGGCGCGCCACCGTGAACAGCCAGGCGCGCACGGACTCCTCCGGGCGCTCCAGCACCTCGGGGTGCCGCCACAGGCGCAGCAGCGACTCCTGCACCACGTCCTGCGCGTCGGCGTCGGCGGGCACCAGCCGCGCGACGAAGCGCTGCAGGTCCGGGGCGTGCGCGGCGTGGATGGCCTCGAGGAGCCGCTCGTCGGCGCGGGACCGCGGCGTCACGACCGCTCCAGCACCAGCGAGATCTCGACGGCGCCCTCCTGGTCGACGCGGACGAAGCCGAGCGACGGCGCCGCGACGTCGAAGTCCGCGAACGTCACCGGCACGGCGGCGACGACCTGCACGCCGTCCCCGACCGCCGCGACCTGCGCCTCGGCCACGACGTCGCGCGCCACGCCGTGCACCGTCAGCTCGCCCGGCAGGTCCACCTCGGTGGCGCCGGCGGCGAGCGGGACGGGCTCGGTGACCGTGAACCCTGCGGTCGGGAACGTGCCCACCTCCATCACGCTGCCACGGAAGTACGCGTCCCGCGGCGGTTCGTCGGTCGCGATGCTCGCGACGTCGACCGTCACCTCGCCCGACGTCAGTGCGCCGCCCTCGACGGTCACGCTGCCGGTCACCCGGTCGGTCCGCCCCGTGACGGTCACGTCCTCGCCCCGCAGCACCTCGTGGACCCGGTAGCCGGCCTCCGACCCGGACGCCACGGTCCACGTGCCGTCGAGGTCCGCCGGGTCGGCGAGCGGAGCCCCCGACGTGGAGAGCGTCGGGACCTCCGCCGCGGCGCGGTTGGCGTGGTCGGCGTACAGACCGGGCCCGACGAGCACGGCGGCGCCGCCGAGCAGGACCAGCCCGGCTCCCGCACCCACCAGCACCTTCGTCCGTCGGCGCACGACCGCCCCTTCCGCCCCGGGCCGCGCCCGCCCGCGCGGCTCCACCCCCCACGACGGGGCAGGGCGCCCCGGGGTTCAGGTGAACCGCCGGCGCCGCGGTCTCGTCGTCCTCCACGGGAGCACCTGTCCCGGGCGCCCGAGCCGAAGGAGTCATCATGCGCATCACGAGCTCACGACTGGCCGCCCTCGCCGCCGCGGCGACGCTCGCCGGGTCCCTCGCCGCGTGCGGCGGGAGCAGCGGCGGTGGCGGCTACGGGGGCGGCGGCCCCGCGACGGACGGCACGACCGGCGGCGCGTCGACCGGGGCGGCCGGCGCCGGCGTGCTGTCCACCGCCGACAGCGACCTGGGCACGATCGTCGTGGACGGCCAGGGCATGACCGTCTACTACTACACGCCCGACGAGCCCGGGTCGGGCGAGAGCGTGTGCACGGGCGAGTGCCTGGCCGCGTGGCCGCCGGTGCACGCCGGAGACGGCACGCCCCAGGTGCAGGGCGTGACGGCCGAGGTCGGCACGATCACCGGCAACGACGGCGAGCCGCAGGTGACCCTCGACGGGCGCCCCCTCTACCTGTACGCGGGCGACGCCGCGCCGGGCGACGTCGCGGGCCAGGGCCTCGAGGACGTCTGGTGGGTGGTGGCGCCCGACGGCGCCGAGATCACCACGGCGCCGGACATGGGCGCGGGCTACTGACGCGCGTCGTCACGACCCGGCGTGCCGCCGCAGGATCGCGGCGGCGTCCGTGCCGCGCGGCAGGACGCCGTACCCGTGGCCGCGGCCCGGGCCGAGCCGGGCGGCCACGAACGCGTCGGCCGACGCCTGCGGCGCGTACCGCACCATGAGCGACGCCTGCAGCCCGACGGCGAGCGCCTCGACGACGCGGCGCGCGGAGGCCTGCTGCTCGGCGGGGTCCGCGCCGGCGAGCCCGGCGAGCAGGTCGCGGGTGGCGGCGAGGTGCGCGTCGAGGTCCCGGTGGGCGCCGGCCGCGAGCGCCAGCTCGGCGTCCACGGCGGCCAGCGATGCCGGCTCGCGCGTCATGGCGCGCAGGACGTCGAGCGCGACGACGTTGCCCGACCCCTCCCAGATCGCCATGACCGGCTGCTCGCGGTAGCGCCGGGCCAGCGGGAACGCCTCGGTGTAGCCGTTGCCGCCGAGGCACTCCATCGCCTCGTAGGCGTGCTGCGGGCCGCGCTTGCACACCCAGTACTTGGCGGCGGCGGTGGCCAGGCGGCGGAACGCCCGCTCGCCGTCGTCACCGTCACCGTCCCCTGCGTCGTACGCCGCCGCGAGCCGCATCGCGGTGAGCGTCGCGGCCTCGGACTCCAGCGCGAGGTCGGCGAGCACCGCCGTCATCGCGGGCTGGTCGACGAGGCGGGCGCCGAACGCCGTCCGGTGCCGGGCGTGCCACAGCGCCTCCGCGACCCCCTGGCGCATCCCGGCCGCGCTGCCGTGCACGCAGTCGAGCCGGGTGCGCTGCACCATCTCGAGGATGGTGCGCACGCCGCGCCCGGGCTCCCCCACCAGGTGCCCGACCGTGCCGTCGAGCTCGACCTCGCCCGAGGCGTTGGACCGGTTGCCGAGCTTGTCCTTGAGCCGCTGGAGGCGGAACACGTTGCGGGTGCCGTCCTCGAGCACCCGCGGCACGAGGAAGCAGGACTGGCCGTCCGGCGCCTGCGCGAGCACGAGGAACGCGTCCGACATCGGTGCCGAGCAGAACCACTTGTGGCCGGTGAGCAGGTGCGTGCCGTCGCCGGCCGGCACGGCGCGGGTCGTGTTGGCCCGCACGTCGCTGCCGCCCTGCTTCTCCGTCATCGCCATGCCCACGAGCGCGCCGGGCTTGGTGCCGGGCGCCGCCAGCGCGCCGTCGTACCCGGTGGCGAGCAGGCGCGGCTCCCAGAGCGCCGCCAGGTCGGGCGCGTGCCGCAGGCTGGCCACGGCGGCGTGCGTCATCGACACCGGGCAGGCGTGGCCGGGCTCCACCTGCCCGAACAAGGAGAACAGGGCACCGCGGACGACGTCCGCCCCCGGCCGCGGGTCCGCCCACGCGCTCGTGTGCGCGCCGCGGGCGACGGCCGCGGAGATCACCTCGTGGTACGCGGGGTGGTACTCGACCTCGTCGACCCGGCGCCCGCGGCGGTCGTGGGTGCGCAGCACGGGCTCGTGGGTGTTCGCCAGCTCCGCGGCCCGCTGGAACGCCGCGCTCCCGACGTGCGCTCCCGCCTCGACGAGCCGCTCCTCGCCCCAGCCGCCGCCGAAGGCGTGCACGGCGTCGCGCAGCACCGGGAAGTCGAGGTACTCGTTGACGTCCACCCGCTCCGGCGGCTGGTTGGTCACCTCGTGCGTGCGGTGCCCGCCCGCGTGCACGTCCTCGTCGACGGTCACGGCGGCTCCTTCCTCGGTCCGTCAGGAGGCGTACGCGCCCTGCCACACGGTGTCGAACGGCGTGCGGGCCTCGACGCGCGCCTCGATGCCCTGCGTCACCATGTCCTTCGCGACGCGGACCGCCTCGGGCACGTCCGCACCCTTGGCGAGCTCCGCGGTGATGGCGGCGGCGAACGTGCAGCCGGCGCCCGAGACGCGCTCCTCGCCCACCTTGGGCGTGGCGTAGACGGTCACCTCGTCGCCGTCGAACAGCACGTCGACGGCGTCCGGGCCGGGCAGCTCGACGCCGCCCTTCGCGACGACGTACCGGCGGCCGTGGCCGTCGCCCAGCCGGGCGTGGATGCGGCGCGCGGCCTCGATCAGCTCCTCGACGGAGGTGATGTCGTCCATCCCGGCGAGCGTCTTGGCCTCGAACAGGTTGGGCGTCACGACCGTGGCCAGCGGGAGCACCCGCTCGCGCAGCGCGGTGTCGGTGTCGAGGGCGGCGCCGGGCTCCTGGCCCTTGCAGATCAGCACGGGGTCGAGGACGACGTGCCGCCACGGCTGCGTCTCCAGCGAGCGGGCGACGACGTCGATCGTCGCGGGCGTGCCGAGCATCCCGATCTTCACCACGTCCAGCGCGTGGGTGGACGTCGCGGCCTCGAACTGGTCCGCGATGACCTGCGGCTCGACGGGGACGAACCGGTGGCCCCAGTCGTGCTTCGGGTCGAACGAGACGATGCAGGTCAGCGTCCCCACCCCGTAGGTACCGAGCTGCTGGAAGGTCTTGAGGTCGGCCTGGATCCCGGCCCCTCCCGTGGCCTCGGACCCGGCGATGACGTACGCGAGCGGCGGCGTGGTGCTCATGGTGGGCCAGCCTACGACGGTGTCGCCGGCACTCCGTAGGGTGGGGCGTATGAGCGTGAAGATCGGTGCGCACGTCGGGCTGCAGGACGCGGTGGCGGAGGCGAAGGACATCGGGGCCGAGGTGGTCCAGGTGTTCCTGTCCGACCCGCAGGCGTGGAAGGTGCCGCCGCTCGACTACCCCGGCGGCGCGGAGGCGTTCCGCGAGGAGACGACGGCCGCGGGGCTGGACGTCTTCGTGCACTCCCCGTACGTCATCAACGTGGCGTCCACCAACAACCGCATCCGCATCCCCAGCCGCAAGCTGCTGCAGCAGATCATGACCGGGGCCGAGGCGATCGGGGCCAAGGGCGTCGTCGTGCACGGCGGGCACGTCACCGCGAAGGACGACCCGGACGTGGGCTTCGAGAACTGGCGCAAGGCGATCGACGCGCTCGAGACCGACGTGCCGGTGCTCATCGAGAACACCGCGGGCGGCGACTTCTCGATGGCGCGCCGCCTCGACCGGCTGGAGCAGCTGTGGGCCGCGGTGATGCGGGCGAACGGCGCCGAGAACGTCGGCTTCACGCTCGACACGTGCCACGCCTGGGCCGGCGGCATCGACCTCGCCACGGCGGTGGACGACATCCGCGCGATCACCGGCCGCATCGACCTGGTGCACGCGAACGACTCCCGGGACACAGCGGGCTCCGGTGCCGACCGGCACGCGCACTTCGGCGACGGGAACATCCCGCCCGAGCTGCTCGTGGGCGTGATCGCGGCCGCCGGCGCTCCCGTCGTGTGCGAGACGCACGGCGACATGGGTCCGGACATCGCCTGGCTGCGGGAGCGCCTCGCCGCCTGACGGCCTGTGGACGACGGGCGTCCACGGACGCGCGGGTCCGCCACGATCGGTGGCGTGAGCACCTCCTGGAACAGCCCCGAGGGCGCCGAGGACGACCTGGAGCTCGCGCGGCGGCGGGCCGTCGACCCGCCGGCGCGCGACACGCCGACGGACGACGGGTCGGAGCCGCTCAGCCGGTCGCGAGCCCGGCGTCGTGCACGACGATGGCGGCCTGCACGCGGTTGGCGGCGTCCAGCTTGGTGAGGATGCGCGACACGTGCGTCTTCACCGTCGGGACGCTCATGTAGAGCTCGGCGGCGATCTCGGCGTTGGACAGCCCGCGCGCGACGGCGAGGGCGACGTCGCGCTCGCGGTCGGTCAGCGTCTCCAGCCGCGCGGCGGCGACCCGCCGGCCGTCGGGGGCGGAGCGGTCGGTGACCTGCGCGATGAGCTGCTCCGCGACGCGCGGGGACAGGGTCGGCTCGCCCGCCGCGGCCGCACGGACGGCGGCGACCAGGCGGTCCGGCGGGGTGTCCTTGAGCAGGAACCCGGCGGCGCCCGCGCGGAGGGCCTCGACGATCATGTCGTCCGCGTCGAAGGTGGTGAGCACGATGACCCGCGCGTCGGGCACCGACCGGAGCCGGCGCGTCGCCTCGATGCCGTCCAGGCGGGGCATGCGGATGTCCATGAGGACGACGTCGGGCCGTTCACGCGTCACGACGTCCAGCGCCTCGAGCCCGTCCGCCGCCGTCGCGACGACCTCGAGGTCCGCGTCGCCGCCCAGGATGAGGGTGAGCCCGGAGCGCACCAGCGCGTCGTCGTCGACCAGGACCACGCGCGTCTTCTCGCTCATGCCGCCCACGGTAGCCACGCCTCCAGGACGAACGCCGCGGCGCGCCCGTCGCGCGACGTCGGGTCCGTCGTCGTGCCGTACGACAGGCGGCCGCCGACGAGCTCCACGCGCTCCGTCAGCCCCACCAGGCCGAGGCCCGACGGCGGAGGCGGCGCGGGCGCCTCGGGCACCGGCCCGACGGTACGCACCGGGTTGCGCACGACGATCGTCAGCCCCTCGCCGGGCGCACCCGCCACGGACACGGCCACCGGCGCCCACGGGGCGTGCTTGCGCGCGTTCGTCAGCCCCTCCTGCACGATCCGGTACGCATGCCGGCTGACCGCCTCGCCGAGGCCGCCCGTGCGCTCCGCCAGGTCGTCGACCCGCCCCTCGACGCGGACGTCGGCGCCGTTCGCGCGGGCCTCGGCGAACAGTTCGGCGAGGTCGGCCAACGACGGCTGCGGCGGCTCCGGCGGCGCGGCCCCGTCCCCCGCGAGCGGGTCGCGCAGCACACCCAGCACCTCCCGTAGCTCGGTCAGGGCGGCGTGGGCGTTGTCCCGCACGACGCCGGCCGTCTCGGCCACCTTCTCCGGCGGCAGGTCCGTGCGGTAGGCCAGGGCCCCCGCGTGCATCGCGACGAGCGAGATGCGGTGCGCGAGCACGTCGTGCATCTCCCGCGCGATGCGCGTGCGCTCCGCCGTCCGCGCCTGCCCCACCCGGCTCGCCTGCTCCCGCTCCGCCGTCTCGGCGCGCTCCTGCAGCGACGCGAGGTGCTCCCGGCGCAGGCCGATGTACGCGCCGATCCAGACGAACAGGGCGTACATGACAGCACCGCCGACGAGCTCGACCCACCGGTCGTACGGCTCGGGGGTGACGTACGGGTGCAGCGAGCTGTGCACGCGCCCCGCGGCCACGAACACGACGCCGACGACGGCGACCTTCCACCAACGCCGGGTCGTGGCCAGCGAGATGACCGCGATCGTCTCGGCGCCGACCACCAGGGACGAGACCGTCGCCGCGGCGCTCAGCACCAGGGCGATCGTCAGGGGTGCCTTGCGGCGCAGGGGCAGCAGCGCCAGGCCCACCAGGCCGACGACGAAGTCCAGGGCCCACTGCGTGTCGGACATCTGCCGCTGGCCGGTGTCCACCTCCCAGGCGACGAGCACCATCACCATCAGGCCGCTGAGGAGGGCCACCAGCAGGCGCCACGTCTCGCCCCACACCCGGCGGGCTCGGGACGGACGGGCAGGGACGGTCGGCACGACGTCGAGCCTAGGCAGCCGCGGGGCCGCGGGCATCCGCCGGTGGTCGGCGCCGCATCCTCCGGAAGGAGGACACGAACCATCCCGTCGCCGGACGCGGCGCCCGCCCGCGCCCGGGCAGGGTGGAGCCATGATCACCGTGGAGCACCTGACCAAGAGATACGGGCCGGCCGTGGCCGTGGACGACGTGTCGTTCACCGTCGAGCCCGGTCACGTGACGGGCTTCCTCGGCCCCAACGGCGCCGGCAAGTCCACGACGATGCGCATGATCTGCGGCCTCACGCCCGCCACGTCGGGCTCCGCCCGCGTGCTCGGCAAGCCGTTCACGGCGCTCGCCAACCCCGGACGGCGCGTCGGCGTGCTGCTCGACGCCGGCGCCCAGCACTCCGGCCGCACCGGCCGCGAGGTCCTCACCCTCGCCGCCCTCATGACCGGCGTCGACCGCCGCCGCATCGACGCCACGCTCGACCTGGTCGGCCTCACCGAGCGCGAGGCCGCCCGCCGCGTGGGCCAGTACTCCCTCGGCATGCGGCAGCGGCTCGGGCTCGCGTCCGCGTTGCTCGGCGACCCCGAGGTGCTGATCCTCGACGAGCCGGCCAACGGACTCGACCCGGCCGGCATCCGCTGGATGCGCGACCTCCTGGACGACTTCGCCCGCCGCGGCGGCACCGTCCTGCTGTCGTCGCACCTCCTGCGCGAGATGGAGGCCGTCGCCGACCGGATCGTCGTCATCGGCCGCGGCCGCGTCGTCGCCGAGGGGCACAAGGACGACCTGCTGCGCCAGGCGGGCGCGTTCGTCCGCTCCACCGACGACGTCGCCCTCGCGCTCGCCCTGCGCCAGGCCGGGGCCGGCGTCGAGGAGCTCGCCACCGGCGGGCTGTCCGTCGAGGCCGAGCCGATCGACGTCGGGCGCGCGGCCGCCGCCGCGGGCGTGGTGCTCGCCGAGCTGCGCGCCGCCGACTCCCGCGGCCTCGAGGACCTCTTCCTCGAGCTGACCGCCGACGACGCCCGCGAGCAGACCCGTATGGAGGTGTCGGCATGACCACCGCGACCCCGACCCGCGCCGCCGGCGCGAGCCGCACGAACCGGCCGGACGCCGACCTCCGCCCGGTGTCCTTCGCGACCCTGACCCTGGTCGAGTGGCGCAAGCAGCTCGACACCCGCGCCGGGCGCTGGATGCTCGCGATCATCGCGATCATCACCGCCGGCGTGCTCGCCGTGATGATGGCCGTCAACGGCGGCAACCACTCGTTCAGCGCCTTCGTCGCCGGCACCACCACGCCCATGGCCATGCTGCTGCCGATCGTCGGGGTGCTGGCCGCCACGGCCGAGTGGTCGCAGCGCACCGCGCTGGTCACGTTCACCCTGGAGCCGCGGCGCACGCGCGTCGGCCTCGCCAAGGTGGTGGCCGCCATCGGCTCCGGTCTCGCGCTGCTGGCCCTGACGGTCGGCCTCGCCGCCCTGACCCACCTGCTGGTCGTCGCGTTCCGTGACGCCGACCCGGCGTGGGACCTCACGGCGCGCGGTGTCGGCTACCTGGCGCTCACGGTGGTGCTGTTCATGGCCCAGGGCGTCGGCTTCGGGCTGCTGCTGCGCAGCACGCCCGCCGCCATCGTGACCCTGCTGGTGGCCCCCACGATCTTCAGCATCGTGGGCAGCCTCGTGTCGGGGATGGCCGACGTGCTGCCCTGGGTCGACCTCAGCACCGCCAGCACCCCGCTGCTGTTCGACGCCGCGATGTCCGGCGAGGCGTGGGCGCAGCTCGCCACGGCCTCGCTGATCTGGGTGGTCGCACCGCTGGTGGGCGGCCTGTGGCGGACGGCGCGCAGCGAGATCTCGTCGTCCTGACGTGATCAGCCGGCCGGATCAGCCGTCGAGGTGCCCGCGCATCTCGACGGCGATCTGGTCGGCGTCGAGCTGGTCGAGGGCCCTGCTCAGCAGGTCCGAGTCGTAGGTCCCGACGGCGCGGGCCTCGAGCAGGGCCTTGCGCTGCGCGGCGATGGTCGCGAGGCGCAGCTCGAAGAACTGGTCGGAGAGCTCCTCGGGCGTCGCCTCCTCCTCGTCCTGGTCGGCCTGCTCGCGCACGACGACGGTCCGCACCCGCTCCACGACGTACGGCGCGTAGGGGGTGCCGTCCTTGCGGCGCAGCTCGGGGTCGTCGAGCATGTCGCGGGCGGTGCCGTCGACGATCTCGCGCAGGCCCTGCGTGCCCTCGTCGAACCGTGACGACGTCACGCCCACCAGCCCGAGCCTGCGCACCACCCACGGCAGCGTGCCGCCCTGCACCAGGAGCGTCCCGGCGGCGACGCCGAACGCGACGAGGATCAGCAGCGAGCGCTGCGGGAAGTCGTGCGGGAGCGTCTGCGCCGCCGCCAGCGTCACGACGCCGCGCATGCCGGCCCACACGATGACCACGCCCTCCTTGGGCCCGAGCGGGGCCGCGAGCAGGTAGTCGACGTCGGCGATCCGGCGCGTGAACCGCCGGCGGAACTCGGCGACGCGGTCCGTCCGGCGCTGCCGCATCCGCTCCCGCTGGTCCTCGGACAGCTGCCCCGACGCGGCGCGCCGCTTCGCGGCCTCGACCTGCACCCGGCGCTGCACCCGCCGCACCTGGTGACGCGGGTTGCCCGCCTCCCACACCCGCTGGTCGCCCTGCGTCCACACGGCGGAGAGCGCCTTCGCGGCGTCGGGCGTGATGATGCCGTTCGGGTCCGTGAACTCGTCCAGCTTCGCGGAGACCCGCTGCTCCATCCGGTCGAGGGTCTCCCGGACCTGCTCCGCGCGCCGCCGCCGGGCCGCGAGGTACCGCAGCAGCGGGAGCACGAACAGGGCCCGCAGCGCGACCACGCCGACCGCCGCGAGCGCCGCGACGCCGACCGCCGTCCACAGCGACCCGTGCGCCTCGCGCACGTCCTGCACCAGCCCGAAGACCTCGAGCCCCATGGCCAGGAACAGCCCGCCCTCGAGCAGCGTCTCGATGGTGCGCCAGTTCATCCGCTCGGCCACGCGGTCCTGGGGGCTCAGGTGCCGCGCGGACAGCGTGCTGGTGACGAGCCCCGCCGCGACGGCCGCGACGATGCCCGACGCGTCCAGCTCCTCGGCGGGCAGGTAGGCCACGAACGGCACGACGAACGACACCGCGGTGGACAGCGCCGCATGCCTCAGGTGCTCACGGACCCACAGGCCCAGGCGGCCGACGACCAGGCCGATGACGACGGCGATGAGCACGGCCTTGGCGAAGCTCCCGACCACGCCCCACACGCTGACGCTGGCCGCCGTCGCCGCGATGGCGGAGCGCAGCAGCACCAGCGACGTCGCGTCGTTGAGCAGGCCCTCGCCCTCGAGCATCACGACGACGCGCTGCGGTGCGCCGAGCTTCTTGATGATCGACGTCGCGACGGCGTCCGTGGGGCTGACGATGGCGCCGAGCGCGATGCCGGCGGCGAGGTCGATGCCGGGGATGACCCACGAGAAGACGAACCCGAGCAGCACGGCGGAGATGACCACGAGCAGCACGGCCATCCCGCCGATCGCCGTGAAGTCGCGGCGGAAGTCCATCGACGGGAACGAGGCCGCCGAGGCATAGAGCAGCGCGGGCAGCACGCCGACGAGGATGATCTCGGGATCGATCTCGATGGCCGCGACGGCGGGGACGAAGCTCACGGCGACACCGATCAGCACCAGGACCAGCGGGGCGGCCACCCCGGCCCGGGGCGCCAGCGCGGTGACGGCGATGACGACGACCGCCGCGAGCACCGCGACGAGTAGCACCTCCATGCCGAACAACGTAGGCGCACCTCCGCGCGTTCTCCTGGGCCCGTCACCGAACCGGAACCAGAGTGACCCACGTCACAGCGGGTCGGGGCTTGTCTAAAGATATATCGCGTTCTATCTTAGATCTGTCGCCGGGGTCGAGACGCACTCCCCCGACGACGTCCACCACAGACTTCAGAACCAGTGAGGACACCTCTCATGCGAACCCCTCGAGACTCTTTCGACCCCCGCTCCTTCGACCCCCGGTCCTTCGACCGGCACCCCTTCGACCGTCAGCCCGGCCCGCGCGGCGACCGCCGCCGCCGCGGCGACTTCCCCGGCCCCGGAGGCTTCGGCCCCGGCTTCCCTCCCGGCCCGGGCTTCGGCCCCGGCTTCGGCCCGCGCGGCCATCGGGGCGGCGGCCGCCGCGCCGGTCGCGGTGAGATCCGCGCCGCCCTGCTGCTGCTGCTCGCCGAGCAGCCGATGCACGGCTACCAGGTGATCACCGAGCTCGCCGAGCGCACCGAGGGCCGGTGGCGCCCCAGCCCGGGCGCCGTCTACCCGGCCATCTCCCAGCTCCAGGACGAGGGCCTCGTCACGGTGGCCGACGACGGCGGACGCCGCCTCGCGTCGCTCACCGACTCCGGCCGCGCCTACGTCGAGGAGCACCGCGACGAGCTCGGCACCCCGTGGCAGAAGGTCGCGGACGACCCGCGACGCCAGGGGCACGAGCTGCACCACGCGATGCGCGCCCTGGCCGGCGCCGTCGAGCAGGTCGCGCGCGCCGGCACCCGGGCGCAGGCCGAGGCCGCGGCCGCGGTGCTCGACAAGGCGCGGCGCGAGGTCTACCTCGTGCTCGCGGACGACACCGCCGCCGGCGCGGACGGCGCCGACGACGACCCGTCAGCCGAGGCCGACGATCTCGGTCGGTGACCAGCGGACGAGCCGGCCGGCGACCGCGAGCTGGACCCCCCAGCCGTCGCCGCCGAGCTCGACCTGCCACAGCTGACGACCCGAGGCGGCGTCGAGCGCTACCCAGTGCACGACGTCGCCTCGGGCGTAGTCCGGCACCACGAACGCGGCCAGCCGCCCGTCGGTGAACGCCGCGTCGACGAACCGGGGGCCGTACGCCCCCATCGCGTCGAGCCCCTCCACGAGGTCGGGCCGCGCCCACAGCACGTCCCCCGTGCCGAGGTCCACGCCGTACACGCGCCGGCCCTCGTCCACCACCACCGCCACCTGCGCGGTCCGCACCAGCACGCTGGTGCTGCGGACGTCGGTCCGCCACAGCTCGGTCCCGTCGTCGGAGGTCGCCACGGTCGCCGCGCCGCGCCGCGCGAGGTGGACGCCGTCCCCGCCGCCGTCCGTGCTCAGCGGGACGAGGTACCGCCCCCGCACCTCGCGCACCTGCGTGCCGTCGTCGCGCAGGATGCGGTCGGCGGCGGTGGGGTCGTCGGCGCGAAGGTCGTCGGCGTCCGTGCGCACCACGTAGCCGCCGCCCGTCAGCGGCTCCACGGAGAACCCCTCGAACGTCCCGGGGTCCGCCGGCCGGTCCAGGCGGGCGCCGTCCGGCGTGAACCACGCGTCGACGCCGCACCCGCCGAGCCACATCAGACGGTCGGTGACCATCGTCTGGACGCCGCCGCGCAGGTCCACCCCCGACGTCGTCCCGTCGTCCGACCAGCGCACGCACAACGACGGGTCCGCCGTGGCGTCGAACGGGACCGTCTGCTGCCACCGCCGCTCGCCCGTGACCGCGTCCTCGACCCGCACCCGCAGGTCGTAGCCGTCCGCGATGGCCCCCGCGTCCGCGATGCCGGCCACGACGTCGTCCGCGACCCGCGGGTCGACCGGCGACGCCTCGCCCACCCACGCGACGGAGACCAGCGAGCCGTCGCCCCCGGGGTAGACCTCGGCCGGGGAGCCCTCCACCTCGCGCGTGCCCTCCACGGTGCCGTCGGCGGCGACCACGGTCACCGTGCTGCGCCGCACGGTGTCCCGCGGCGAGCCGCCGTCGGAGGAACCGTCGTCGGGGGCCGTCGCCGTCACGCACACGATCCGCTCCGCCGTGTCCGGCTGGAAGCCGCCCGACCACACCTGCATCCCCGGGCCGCACGAGCTCGCGCCGGCCGGCAGGCCCACCTGCCAGCGCCGCTCGCCGGTCTCGACCGCCAGGCCGAGGAGCGCGTCCCGGTGCTGCGCCACCACCAGCCCGCCGGCCATCGCCATGAGCCCGCCGGGCACGCTGCCCTCCGCCTCGACCTGCCACACCTCGCGCGGCTCGGCGCTCAGGTCCAGCACCCCGCCGGGCGCGGCGCGCAGGGCGGCGAGGCGCCCCCGGTCGCCCACCGTGTCGACGACCACGGCCGTGAGGGCCGCCGCGACCACCACCACCGCGGCCACCAGCCGACGGCCCCGCAGGGCCCCGCGGGCACGGTCCAGGGCCCGGCGCCACGTGAGCGGCTCGGGGCCCGCGCCCGACGGCGGCGGGGGGTCGTCGAACCCGTCGTCGACGTCGTCCGGCTCGAGGTCGATGAGGAGCGGAGCGCGGGGCCCGGCGCCGCGGGTGGCGTGCACGGCCGGCGCGACGACGGGGGCGACGGGGGCGTCCAGAGCGCCGTCGCGGGCGTCCTCCGGCGCGTCCGCGCGATCCTCGAGGTCGTCCGGCTCCGCGCCGTCCGGGTCGAGGTCGAACGTGTAGGCGTCCGGGCGGGCGCCGCGTCGTCGGGCCACGTCTCGAACCTAAGCCCGCCCCCCCGTGCCCGGCGACCCGTGCACGACCCCGCTGCTCAGACCGTCCGGCGCCGTTCGACGGAGCGCGCGACGGCCAGCTCCAGCAGCGCGGTGCGGGCGCGGCGGCGGCGGTCGTCGGGGTCGACCGTGAGCCGGTCGCCCGGGTTGGCACGACGACCCGCCCCGGGGGCGGCGGGCGCGGGGTGCGGCGACGACAGGACCGCCCGCGACGGGGCGGGCACGGGGGTGGGGACGGGCATCGTGGCAGCCATGGGCGGGGCCTCCTTCGCGCGGCCCGGGCGGCCGCTCCCTCCCATGCTGCGCGCCGGCCGTTTCCGCGGTGTTGCCCCGGCGTCACGACCGCGTCAGGACCCGGAGAAGCGCTCAGAGGAACACGGCGGTGCGCGGCCCGAGCGGGCGCACCAGCACGCGCCAGCTCACCGCCTGCGCCGCGAGCACGGCGGCGAAGGCGCCCAGGACGGGCCACGTCAGGCCGTGCAGCACGGTCTCGGGCGCGGCGAGCGCGAGCACGGCCGGCCCGACGACGGCGGCGGTCGCGGCCACCGGGACCACGGCCAGCAGCGGGCCGGCCGCGCGCACGACGCCGGTGCGGTGCACGCCGCGGTCCAGGTCGAACCGGGCCGCGAGCGCGACGCCCGCCACCGCGACGAGCAGCACGGCCGCCACCAGCGCGGACGCCGTCCCCAGGGCCGCGACCGCGAGCGCGCCGAGCGCCGCCAGGCCGGCCAGCGCGGCGGCCGGGACGAGGGCGCGCCGCACGCGGCGGCGCGCCTCCCGCGCGATCGCCTCCGGCGCCCGGGCCGCGACGACGAGCCCGCCGTGCACCTGCGCCGCCGCGACGGCGAGCCCCGCGGTGAGCACCGGCAGCCCGAGCGCGAGCGCCTGCGCCGCGCCGGAGCCGCCGTCGGCCTGCGCCCCGACCACGGAGAACCGCACCCACGCGACCCCGGCCAGGGCGCCGAACGCCGCCGGGAGCGCGAGGCTCGCGGCCTGGCCGACGACGTCCCACCCGCGGCGCCAGCGCGGCGACGGCAGGCGGCTGCGCAGCCACAGCGCGGCGTCGCGCACGACCCAGGCCACGAGCAGCGCGACCACGATCGGGTACCCGGCGGACCAGAGCGTCGCCTCGACGTGCCCGAACGCCGCGAGCAGCACGCCCGCCGCGGCGACGAGCCACACCTCCCCCAGCAGGAGGAACGGCGCGACCGTGGCCAGCACGGTGCGGCGGCGGGAATCGTCGCGGCCGCCGAGCGCACGCACCAGGGGCACGCCGCCCTGGACGGCGCCGTCGAGCGCGGCCCAGCCGGCGAGCAGGGCGGCGAGCAGCAGGCCCCAGCCGAGGGCGTTCATCGGGTGCCTCCGAAGGTGAGGAGCTCGGTGCGGTGGTCCGCTCCGCCCGGTGCGTCGTCGGCGCCGCCGTCGACGTCGCGGAGCACGACGCCGGGCGGGGCGCCGAGGGCGAGGCGGGTCGTGCCGCGGCGGGCGAGTCGTGCCATGACGGACCAGTCGACGACGGCGAGGGCGAGCATCACGGTCACGAGGACGACGAGGGACGTGATCACGGCGGCCGCCGACGCGTCGGACACCGCGTCCTCGGTGCGCAGCACGCCCGCGATCGCCCAGGGCTGGCGGCCGATCTCGCGGGCCGCCCAGCCGAGCAGGCCCGTGAGGAACGGCACGGGCAGCAGAGCGGTGAGGGTGCCGAAGACGGCGACGCGCAGCGGCCGCCACATGCGGAACAGCACGTCGCGCGGCAGCAGGAGCAGCAGCACGCACCCGACGACGAACGCCAGCCCGCCCACGCCTTGCATCACCACGTAGCCGATACCGACGACCGGCGGATGGCCGGCGGGGACGTCGTCGAGGTAGGTGAACTGCGCGTACCCGAAGGCGGTCGCCAGGAACGCGCCGACGGTGCCGGCGACGAGCCCGATCCGCATCGACCGCCGCCACAGGTCGTTCTCCGGCGACATGACGGCGCCGGGCAGGCCGGCCGCGACCACGCCGGGCAGCCGGGACGGCGCCCGGCGCAGGTGCCACGCGCTCACCCCGACCAGCAGGAATGCGCCGGCCATGAGGCACGCGCCCACCACGTGCAGCGCGGACAGCAGCGCCGCCGGGTTGGAGACGAGGGCCGCCGCGTCGGTGACGTGGGCGACGCCGTCCACCATCTCGAAGCCGACGGGGTTGCGCAGGAAGCCGTTCGCCACCATGACCGTGAACGCCGACAGGTAGCCGGTGACCACCACCGCCCAGAACGCCGCGGTGTGCGCCCAGCGCGGCAGCACGTGCCACCCGAACACCCAGAGCCCGAGGAACGTGGACTCCAGGAAGAACGCCGCCATCGTCTCGATCACCAGCGGGGCGCCGAACACGCCGCCGGCCACGTCCAGCAGGCCCGGGAAGTGGAGGCCGAGCTGAAGCTCCATGACGATGCCGGCGGCGATGCCCAGCGCGTAGTTGACGAGGTAGAGCTGCCCCCAGAAGCGGGTGGCGGTCTCGAGCGTCGCCGCCCGGCCGGCGTCGCGGGCCGCCGCCCACCGGGTCTGCAGGATCGCCACGACGGGCCCGAGCCCCAGCGTCACGAGGACGAAGAGGAAGTGGGTCCCGGCGAGCAGCGCGAACTGCAGGCGGGCGGCGTCGACGGCGGTCATGCGGCTGACGCTAGGGCGCCCGAGGCCCGCGATCCCAGGGTTCTGGGGAGGTTCGGGGGGCAACCCTGACGGAATTCGGGGGTCTCCCCTACCCCGTTCAGGACTGCGGCCGGAGGGCGGTCCTCCACCCGACGCGGCCCCCGGTCTGCAGCAGGGCGCCGCGGTAGGCCCGCTCGCTCACGAGCAGGGCGACGACGGCGAACGCGGCCAGGATCAGCAGGGAGACGATCGGCTCCCACCAGGCGGCGTCGCCGGACAACACGCGCACGGGCATCGAGACGACGTTCGCCACGGGGACGTAGGACAGGATCGTCTCAAACGTGCCGCTGGCGGAGAACGTCAGGAAGTACACGCCCATGATGGCCATCGTCATCGGGGTGGTGGTGTGCTGCAGGTCCTCGGTGCGCGACGCGAGCGCGCCCGCCACCGCGTACAGGGCCGCGAGGCCGAGGAAGCCGACCGCGAAGAAGAGCACGAACCAGACGAGCGACGTCGACAGCGACGGCAGGATCGACGCCGTCGGCGTGAACGACAGGGCGGCGAGGCCGACGGCCGCGAACACGACGTTCTGCGCCAGCGCCACGACCGAGCTGCCGAGGATCTTGCCCGCCAGCAGGTGCCGCAGCGGCACGGCGGTGGCCATGATCTCCACCAGGCGCGACTGCTTCTCCTCCACCACGCTGCCGGCGATCATCTGCCCGGAGCCCAGCGCCCCGATGAAGAAGAGCAGGGCGAGCGCGAACGACGCGAAGAACAGGGTCTGCGAGTCCACGGCGTCGCCGTCGACCCGGTCGGTGGTGAGGGTGCCGCCCGCGGTGAGCTCGGCGGTGGTGGTGCCGGCGGCCTCCGCGTTGGCCTCGAGCGTCTGCCCCGCGACCCCCGCCGTGAGCAGGCGCGTCAGCGTGCTGTCGGGTGCGGCCTGGCCGGTGAGGACCCAGCCGGCGTCGCTCCCGCTCGCCGGGTGGAGCCAGCCGTCGGCGCCGCCGTCGGCGAGCGCTTCGCGGGCGGCAGCGTCGTCGGCCACCTCGAGGGTCGTGAGCTCGGCGCCGCCGCCCTGCTCCTCCGGGATCGCGGCCGCGGCCTCCACGGCCGCCGTCGCGGTGGCGTCGCCGGCCGGCACCGCGACCGTGAAGCTGTCGGTCCTGCTGCCCTGCCAGGCCATGAACGCCGCCAGCGCGGCGATGATCGCGACCGAGACGAGCAGCCCGACCAGGAACGTCTTGTTGAGGGCGCGCACCACGATCTCGCGCTTCATCACGACGAGCCACGCGCCGCGGGTGCTCTCCGCGGCGTCGTCCGGCGCCGTCGTGCCGGTGGGGGTGGGGAGGGTGGTGGTCATGCCGTCACCTCGCGGTAGATCTGGGCCAGCGTGGGCCGGACGGGGGTGAGCTCGCGGACTCCGCCGCGCTCGAGGCCGGTGGCGAGCAGCCGCTGCAGGGCGGCGTCGTCGGCAACCTCGAGCAGCGCGACGGGCCCGTCGACGTCGACCGCGTGGACGCCGGGGACGCCGCGCACCCAGCCGGCGTCGCCGCTCGTGACGAGGCGGTGCCGCAGCGCGCCGGTCTGCTGCAGGTCGGCGGGGGCGCCGTCGGCCATGACACGGCCGGACTTGAGGATGACGAGCCGCTCGCACAGCCGCTCCACGAGGTCGAGCTGGTGGGAGCTGAACAGCACGGGCACGCCGCGGGCGGTGTGCTCGGCGAGCAGGTCGACCATGCCGTCGACGGCGGCCGGGTCGAGGCCGCTGAACGGCTCGTCCAGCACCAGCAGGCGCGGCGTGCCCATGAGCGCGGCGATGATCTGCACCCGCTGCTGGTTGCCGAGCGACAGCTTCTCGACGTGCTCCTTGGACCGGCCGGCCAGGCCGAGCCGGTCGAGCATGTCGAGCACCTCGGCCCGCGCCCGCGAAGCCGCGATGCCGCGCAGCCGCGCCAGGTAGACCAGCTGGTCGAGCACCGGCTGCTTCGGGTAGAGCCCGCGCTCCTCCGGCATGTACCCGAACGCGCGGCGGTCCGCGCGCGTCACCGGGTCGCCGCCGAACCGGACCTCGCCGGCCGTGGGCGCCAGGACGCCCATGATCATGCGCATCGTGGTCGTCTTGCCGGCGCCGTTGCCGCCGACGAACCCGGTGAGCAGCCCCGCAGGGGCCGCGAACGAGACGTCGTCGACGGCCGTGAGGTCGCCGAACGTCCGGGTCAGGCCCCGGACCTCGAGGGAGTCGTTGTCCATGACGACGACGCTACGGACCGGGCGGCCCCGTGTGATCCGCCCGGCGGCGGAGATCCGCGCCTCCCCCTGCCGGCGGACCCTTGCTCCCGTTCACTCGCGGGTGGTGGGAGACCCAGTCCGGGTTCGACTGGTCGGAGCGGGCACCCACCACGCGGCCGGCGAGCTCGTCGAGCGCCGCCACGGCCTCCGCGTCGAGCGTCAGGCCCAGGAGGCGCGGCTCACCAGGGCTCGACGTAGCGATCTGCCAAGATTCCCGGCCGGGAGGCATGGCTGATCACTACGTCGGCGCACGACGAGGCAGGATCAGCGGGCCGTCTCCGGTCCACGGCCGCGGCGCCCACCCCTCGACGTCGAGGAGCCGGCGGACGTCGGGGACGACGACGCCCCGCGTCACGTCGCGGCCGGTGTACCGCAGCATCCGGGCCCCGCGGGCGACCAACGCGTTCTGTCGGCGGCGGTCGTGGAAGAGGGCCTCCGGCGTCGAATGAGCCTCGTGCCCGTCCAGCTCGACGGGCACGACGCGGCCGCCCGGCAGGAACCAGACCAGGTCGGGGCGCGCGAGGAACCGGCCCTGCTCGTCGAAGATCTCGAGCTGGACGGCGTCCGGCGGGTAGCCCGCGTCCACGAAGTCGACCCGCGCCTGCGACTCGACGGGCGAGTCCGCCCGGGGGTCGGAGAGGTCCCACCACGCCGTCGTGCGGGCTGCGCCACGCCGGCCACGTGCCAGCTCGCGCGCCCGGCGGAAGCCGTCCTCCGTGACGAGTCGCCGCCGGCGGGCGGAGTCCATGAGGGCGATGGCATGGCTGCGGTCGAGGCCGGGGACGGCCTGGGCGAGCGCCAGCTCCGCCGTCACGCACGGGACCCCGTCGACGAACGTCCATCGCTGCAGGCGCTCCCGCCGCACCCGCACGGGTTTGCCGTTCCTGCGGGGTGCGCCGTTCGGGAACGTCACCTCCGGCAGCACCCGCCGCGGCGCCCCCTGAGCGCCGTGCAGCACGAGCGCGGGGACGCCGGTGACGACGGAACCCGGGAGGGCGAGCGCACCGACGATCGCGCCGCGCCGCCGCGAGCGGTCGAGGGCGTCGAAGCGTCCGTCGGCGGGGACACGCGGGTCGAGCACGGCGGGCAGGACACGCCGCCAGCGCGCGGCGCTCACGAGCGCGTCGACCTGCTGGTCGGTCATCCCGTGCTCGCGGCACTGGCGGCGGGAGACCAGGCTCTGCTGGCGGGCGGCGACGTCGAGCAGCGCCGGCGGGACCACGATCCTTCGGGGCATCCGCCCAGCAGACCCGATGCGCACGCCGTCGCGCGTCCTTCATCCACAGCCCGCCGACGTCGACGTAGCGATCGGCCGTGGTTCCCGGACTGGAACCATGGCCGATCGCTACGTCGAGGGGCGGACGGACCGGTGGTAGAAGACGACCGCCTGGACGCGGTCGCGCAGGTGCAGCTTGGCCAGCACGTTGGAGACGTGCGTCTTGACGGTGGCCTCGCCGAGAAACAGCTCACCCGCGATCTCGGCGTTCGACAGTCCCTGGCCGACGAGCTCGAGCACCTCGCGCTCACGCGGGGTGAGGACGCCGGACGGGTCCACGCCGCCCGTCCCGGACGGGCGGGCCGGGACCGCGGGACCGGCCGGCTCGACCGGGGTGCCCGACGGCACCTCGCCCGCGACCATCCGCGCGATGACGCGCTTCGTGACCTCCGGCGCGAGCAGGGCGTGCCCGGCGGCGACGGTGCGGACGGCGTCCACGAGGCGGTCGGCGTCGGAGTTCTTCAGCAGGAATCCGGACGCGCCCGCGCGCAGGGCGTCGTCCACGTAGGCGTCGTCGTCGAACGTGGTGAGCACGAGCACTCGGGCGAGGTCGTCGGCGACGATGCGACGGGTGGCCTCGATGCCGTCCATCACCGGCATCTGCACGTCCATGAGCACGACGTCGGGGCGCAGCTCCCGGACCTGCTCGAGCGCCTGCGCGCCATCGGCGGCCTCGCCCACCACCCGGAGGTCGGGCTCGACGCCCAGGATCATCGCGAAGCCGGACCGCACCAGCTTCTGGTCGTCGACCAGCAGCACGCGCGTGGGCGCGTCGGTGCCGGTCACGGGCGGTCTGGGGACGTCGAGCGGGGCAGGGGCAGGCGCACCCGCACACGGTAGCCGCCGGTGGCGCGGGGGCCGACGTCGGCGATGCCGCCGTGCGTGGCGACGCGCTCGCGCACGCCGACCAGGCCGAGACCCGTCCCCGTGGAGCCGGGGCGAGGGCGGCCGTCGTCGAGCACCTCCACCTCGGCGAAGCCGTGCGGGAACCGGTCCGCGGCCGGGTCGTCGCGCCGCGCCGGGCGGCGGTCCACGCGCACGACGACGCGCGCGGACCGGGCCGTGGAGTGCTTGCGCACGTTGCTCAGCGCCTCCTGCGCGGTGCGGTACAGGCTGAGCCCCAGCGGCGCGGGCACGGCGTCGACGGCACCCGGCTCGGCGACGACCCGCACCTCGACGTCGAGGCCGGCGTCGTCCGCGAGCGCGGGCACGTCGGCCAGCCCGGGCTCCGGCGCGCGCCCGCCGGGTCCGCCGTCGCCGTCGCCGTCGTCGTCGTCGACCCCCCGCAGCGTGCCGAGCAGGCCGCGCATCTGCGTCACGGCCTCGCGCGACTCGCCCTCGATGGTGGCCAGCGGCCCGGCGGCCGCCGCCGGGTCCGCGGCGAGCATCCGCCGGGCGGCGGCGGCCTGGATGCCGATGACGGACACGTGGTGCGCGACGACGTCGTGCAGCTCGCGGGCGATGCGCAGCCGCTCGGTGACGACCGCCTGCCGCTGCAGCTCCGCCGTCTGGCGCTCGATGGTCGCGGCCTGGTCCTCGAGCTGCTCGCGGCGCCGCGTGCCGTGCCACATGAGCTGGCCGGCCACGACCGCCCCGTAGAAGTAGGCGACGTTGATGAGCAGGTTGTACGCGGTGAACGCCACGCCGGGGTCGACGAGGCCGGGCTGCTCGTCGGCCAGCCCCATCTGCTCGACGATGCCGTCGATGCCCGCCCCGACGGCGAACTGCCAGGCCAGCCAGCCGAACATCGCCAGCAGCGCGGCGCCCACGACGAGCACCATCGCCTGCCGGTCGCGCGCCCAGGCGACCGCGCTGAACAGGGCGACGAAGTAGACGACCTGCAGCGGCACGAGGATCGTCACCATCGGGACGGTCAGCCCGACCACGAGGAAGTGCAGGTACACCACGGACAGCACGACCAGCGGGAACCGCCGCCGCCACATGAGGGGCGCGGCGCCCACGGCCGAGAGCAGGTAGATCAGCCAGGTCGGGGCGGGGTCGTCCTCGAAGTACCCGAAGCTGCGGGCGAGCTCGGCGCCCACCAGGGAGACGACCACGAACGCCGCGCCCAGCCACAGGTCGTTGCGGTAGGCGCGGGCGGGGTCGGCGGGCACGCGCTCCCACCCGGAGTCGATCCCCCACCAGTCGGCGAGGCGGGTGGTCCACCCGGCGGGTTGCTGCGGCATCCGGCCAGCCTAGGGAGCACCACCGGGTGGGCGCCTCCGCCGCGAGGTGGAAGTGTGGGCCCATGAGCCTCCCCACGCCGTCGGAGTTCTGGATCTGCCGCACCTGCGCCGTCGAGCACGCCACCCGCCCGGGGGTCTGCGCGATCTGCGCGGACGAGCGCCAGTGGGTGCCCGCGACCGGCCAGGAGTGGACCACCCTGGACGAGCTCGCGGCGGAGGGCCTGGCCGTCGAGGTCGCCGAGCTCGAGCCCGGCCTGCTCGCCCTGCACGCGACGCCGCGCGTCGGCATCGGGCAGCAGGCGAAGGTGGTCCGCACCGAGGCGGGCGCGCTGCTGTGGGACCCGCTCGGGTTCGTGGACGACGGCGGCGTCGCGGCGGTCGTGGAGGCCGCGGGCGGCGGCGACGTGGTGATCGCGGCCAGCCACCCGCACATGTTCGGCGTGCAGGTGGAGTGGAGCCGACGTCTCGCACAGGCCACCGGGCGCACCGTCCCGGTGCTCGTGAGCGAGGCCGACGCCGGGTGGGTCGCGCGCCCGGACGCCGTGATCGAGACGTGGTCCCCCGGCGCGGACGGCGAGCGCGAGGTGCTGCCCGGCGTGGTGCTCAGCCAGCCCGGCGGGCACTTCCCCGGCTCGGCGGTGGTGCACTGGACCGGCGCCGACGGCCGCGGCGTCCTGCTGTCCGGCGACACCATCTTCGCCAACCCCGACCGCACGGCGAGCTTCATGCGCAGCTACCCCAACCGCATCCCGCTGTCCGGGGCGGTCGTGACGCGCGTCGCCGAGCACGTCGCCCGCCGCCCCTTCGACCGGCTCTACAACAACTTCGACGGCGTCATCCCCGCCGACGCGCGCGACGTCGTGCTGCGCTCCGCCGAGCGGCACGCGGCCTGGGTGCGCGGTGACTTCGACCACCTCACGTGACCCCGGTGCCGGCGGCCGGGTACCCCACGGCTAGGATCCGGTGATCGTGGCAACCATCGTGACCGGGCGGCAGCGCGCCGTGGGCGTCGCCCTCGCGATCGTCGCGGGGTTCGCCGCCGCCCTGCAGAGCCGCGTCAACGGCACCCTCGCCACCGAGACGGGCACGGCGTTCGGCACGGCCGCCCTGTCGTTCGGCTCCGGCCTGGTGCTCCTCGCCCTCGCGCTCCCGTTCTCCCGCGCCGGGCGCTCGGCGCTCGGCCAGGTCGCCACCGGGCTGCGCCGCGGCCGTGCCGCGGGCGGGCTGCGCTGGTGGGAGTGCCTGGGCGGCCTCGGCGGCGCGTTCTACGTGATGTCGCAGGGGCTGACGGTCGACGCGCTCGGCGTGGCCGTGTTCACCATCGCGCTCGTGGCCGGACAGTCGGTGAGCTCCCTCGTCATCGACCGGCTCGGGCTGGCGCCGGGCGGGGTGCGCCTCGTGACCGTGGGGCGCGCGCTCGGCCCCGTGCTCACCGTGGTCGCCGTCGTCGTGGTCTCCGGCGCGGGCGCGGCGACCGCGGCCCTCGGGCTCGCGCTGTTCCCCCTGGTGGCGGGGATCCTGCAGTCGTTCCAGCAGGCGCTCAACGGCCGCGTCCGCGCGGCGGTCCGCCCCGCCGTCGGCGGCGGGCGCGACGGCGGCGTGCTGGCCGCGACGTTCGTCAGCTTCCTCGTCGGCACGGCGGCGCTGCTGGTGGTGTTCGGGGTGTCGCTGGCCGTCGACGGCGCGCCCACCGGCGCCCTGCCCGCCCGGATGCCCGCCGACCTGCTGCTCTACTCCGGCGGCCTGCTCGGCATCGTCTTCATCGCCCTGCAGGCGGCCGTCGTGCAGCGCATCGGCGTGCTGCTGCTCGGCCTCGGCATGATCGCCGGCCAGGTCGTCGGCGCGCTCGTGCTCGACGTCGTCTCCCCCGCAGTCGCGCCGCCGGGCGCCGCGACCTACGTCGGGGCGGCGCTCACGCTGGTCGCCGTCGCCGTCCCCCTCGTCGAGGGCGCGCTGCGCCGCCGCGCCTGACCTGCAGCGATCCCCGGGGCCTCGGGCCGACACAGGCTCCACGACGGAAGGTTGCGGCGTCGCGACGGCGACGTTGCAAGGATTGTTCGCCCCGAGCACGAATCGGTAACGATTCTTCCGGCGGGGCGGGATGTGGCCTGAGGCACACGTGAAGCGCGGATAACCTCGCCGCACCGACCTACTTTCAGAGAGCCCGTACGAACTTGACCCGATATCTGCTGCGCCGCACCGCTGGCTGGTTGCTGATGGTGGTGGCCGTCACGAACCTGACGTACTTCCTCGCCTGGGCGTACCTCGACCCCCGCAGCAACTACGTGGGGCGTCGTCCCCCGTTGAGCGAGCAGCAGATCGTGAATCTGCTCGAGCCGCGCAACCTCGACGACGGCACCCCGCTCCTGCAGCGCTGGTGGACCTGGTTCAGCGGCATCCTCTTCCACTGGGACTGGGGCGTCAGCCCCACCGGGCAGTCGGTCAACGAGCAGGTGGCCTACCGGATGTGGATCTCCGCGGAGCTCATGCTCGGCGCGACGATCCTGCTGACCCTCATCGGCATCGCGCTCGGCGTGTACAGCGCGTCGCGGCAGTACCGGCTCGGCGACCGCCTCGCCCAGGGCACGTCGATCATCACGATGAACATCCCGATCGTCGTGGCCGCGCTCGGGCTCGTCCTGCTCGCGATCGCGTTCAACGGGGCAGTCGGCACCACCGTCTTCTATGTCACCGGATCGTCGAGTCCCGGCGTGACAGGGTTCTTCCCCACGCTGGTGGACACCGTGCAGCACCTCGCGCTGCCGACGCTCGCGCTGATCATCGTCGGCTACGCGCAGTACCACTTCTTGCAGCGCTCCCTGCTGCTCGACAACATCAAGTCCGACTACGTGCGCATGGCGCGGGCCAAGGGCCTGACCAAGCAGCAGGCGATCCGCAAGCACGCGCTGCGCACGTCGCTGATCCCCGTCACGACGCAGGTCGCCTTCTCCATCCCCGGCATCTTCACCGGCGCGGTGCTGACCGAGTCGATCTTCGCCTGGAAGGGCATGGGTCAGTACTTCATCCAGACGATCTCCCAGAACGACATCAACGGGGTGGTCGCGGTCGCGGCGTTCGGCGCGGTCATGACCGCCATCGGCGCGATCCTCGCCGACATCGCCGTCGTCGTCCTCGACCCCCGAGTGCGGGTGAGCTGACATGGCCAACGATCCCTCCATGGTCGACCCCCTCGCCGAGGGCGAGGCCGTACCCCCCGTCGCGGCGCCGGGCGAGCGGCAGCGCCTGTCGAAGTGGCGGCTGTACGGCCGCCGGTTCGTGCGCAACCGCCCCGCGGTCGGTGGCGTGGTCATCTTCGTGCTGCTCGTGCTGTTCGCCCTGTTCGGCTCGTTCTTCCAGAAGTACGACCACGTCGAGCTCGACTTCCTCGCCCTGTCCGACCCGCCGAGCCCCGAGCACTGGTTCGGCACCAACAACGCCGGCAACGACCTGTACGCGATGGTCGTGGTCGGACTGCAGCGCTCGCTCCTCATCGCCGTCGTGGTGGCGACGGGGACGACGATCCTGTCGGCCGTCATCGGCACCGCCGCCGCCTACTTCGGCGGTCGCGTCGAGCGGGTGTCGCTCTTCGTCATCCACTTCCTCATGGTGGCGCCGACGTTCCTGCTGCTCGCGATGATGTCGAACGACTCCGGCGGCGACTGGAAGGTCATCGCCCTGGTCCTCATCCTGGTGAGCTGGTTCTTCCAGGCCCGCACGATCTGGACGCTCTCGCTGTCGCTGCGCGAGCGGGAGTTCGTCCACGCCGCGCGCTACATGGGCGTCCCGGGCATGCGGATCGTGATCCGCCACCTGATCCCGAACATCGGCTCGCTGCTGGTCATCAACTTCACGCTCGGCGTCGTCGGGGCGGTCATGGCCGAGACGGGCCTGTCGTTCCTCGGGTTCGGCGTCAAGCTGCCCGACGTCTCGCTCGGGTCCCTCATCGGCATCGGCGCCTCGAGCATCTCGAGCACCCCGTGGATGTTCTACTTCCCGGCTGCCGCCCTCACGCTGCTGACCGTCTCCATGGCGCTCGTCGCCGACGGCCTGCGCGACGCCCTCGACCCCACGTCCGCTGCGGGAGGCCGTGCATGACCACCCCCGTCCTCTCCGTCCGCGACCTCACCGTGAGCTTCCCGTCCGAGGCTGGTCGCGTCGACGCCGTGCGCGGCGTCTCGTTCGACCTCGCCGAGGGGCGCACCCTCGGCATCGTCGGCGAGTCCGGCTCGGGCAAGTCCGTCACCTCGCTCGCGGTCATGGGCCTGCTCGACGAGAACGCCCGCGTCGGCGGCTCGGTGCTGTTCGAGGGCGAGGAGCTCCTCGGCAAGACCGACGCGCAGATGTCCAAGATCCGCGGCAACGGCATCGCGATGATCTTCCAGGACCCGCTGACGTCGCTGACCCCGGTCTTCACGGTGGGCGACCAGATCGTCGAGGCGCTCACGGTTCACAACCCGCGCATGTCGCGCCGCGCCGCGTGGGACCGCGCCGTGGAGCTGCTCAGGCTCGTCGGGATCCCCCGGCCGCAGGAGCGCGTGAAGGCGTTCCCGCACGAGTTCTCCGGCGGGATGCGGCAGCGCGTGGTGATCGCGATCGCGATGGCGAACAACCCGAGGCTCATCATCGCGGACGAGCCGACCACGGCCCTCGACGTCACGATCCAGGCCCAGATCCTCGACCTCATCAAGACCGCCCAGCAAGAGACCGGCGCCGCGGTCATGATGATCACGCACGACATGGGCGTGGTCGCCAACATCGCGGACGACGTCGTCGTCATGTACGCCGGTCGGCCGATCGAGCAGGCCCCCGTCGAGACGCTGTTCGCCGACACCCGCATGCCGTACTCGATCGGCCTGCTGGGCGCCATCCCGCGCGTCGACAAGTCCGTCAAGCAGCCCCTCGTACCCATCAAGGGCAGCCCGCCGCTGCTGGTCGACCTCCCGGACGCCTGCCCGTTCGCGGCCCGCTGCCCGATCGTGACGGACGCGTGCCGCACCGCCGAGCCCGCGCTCCTGCCGGTCGACGGCCAGCCGGACCACCGCGTCGCGTGCATCCGCGCGCAGGAGATCCGCGCCGGACGGCTCGGCGACGGCCCGGTCTACCCGGTCCCGGAGATCCCGTCCTCCACCCTCGAGACGGTGCCGCGCGACCTGCGCACGCCCACCCTCGAGGTCGAGAACCTCACGAAGACGTTCCCGCTCCTCAAGGGCTCCTTCCGCAAGAAGAAGGTGGGCGAGGTGCACGCCGTCAAGGGCGTGAGCTTCGACATCCGCGAGGGCGAGACGATGGCGATCGTCGGCGAGTCCGGGTCGGGCAAGACCACCACGCTGCTGCAGATCATGGACTTCGCGCGGCAGGAGAACGGCGACATCCGGATCGTCGGCACGTCCGTCGGCGACCTCAAGGGTGGCCGCGCCGAGCGCGAGCTGCGCCGCGACGTGCAGATCGTCTTCCAGGACCCGGTCGGCTCCCTCGACCCGCGCATGACCGTGTTCGACGTCATCGCCGAGCCGCTGCGCACCGTGGGCACGCCGTCGGCGGACGTCGGCCCGCGCGTGGACGAGCTCATGGACCTGGTCGGCCTCGACCCGGCGCACAGCGACCGCTTCCCGGCGGCGTTCTCCGGCGGGCAGCGGCAACGCATCGGCATCGCGCGCGCCCTGGCCACCAACCCGAAGCTGGTCGTGCTCGACGAGCCGGTGTCCGCGCTCGACGTGTCGGTGCAGGCCGGGGTCATCAACCTGCTCGACGAGCTGAAGGTGCGGCTCGGGCTGTCGTACCTGTTCGTCGCGCACGACCTGTCGGTCGTGCGGCACATCGCCGACCGCGTCGCCGTGATGTACCTCGGCGCCTTCGTCGAGCACGGCGAGGTGGACGCGGTGTTCGACGACCCGCAGCACCCGTACACGCAGGCCCTGCTGTCCGCGATCCCGGTGCCGGACCCGGTGGTGGAGCGCGGCCGCGAGCACATCGTGCTCCAGGGCGACCTGCCGAGCCCGACCGACACGATCCCGGGGTGCGCCTTCGTCTCGCGGTGCCCGCTGTACCAGACGCTCGACGACGCCGAGCGCGCCGTCTGCGACACGAAGGTCCCCGCTCTCAGCGGCCGCACCGGCGTGCACGTGAACGCCTGTCACCACCGCTGACCACGTTCCCCCGTCCCATCACTCTCACCACCATCGAGTCAGCGCCCACGGGCGCGAAAGGAGCACCCATGAGGCTGCAGAAGAGACTGGCCGGCAGCGTCGCCGTCGCCGGCGTGCTCGCCCTGGCCCTCACCGCCTGCGGCGGTGGCGGCAACGACGGCGGGAGCGACGAGCCCACCGCCGAGGCGCAGACCGTCGAGGGCGCGGACTACAACCCGCAGCCCCGCGAGAACCTCCAGCAGGGCGGCGAGGTGGTCTTCCCCCTCACCGAGATCACCCCGCAGATGAACCCGAACCACTCGGACGGGTCGGTCGACACGGCCAAGATCTGGGAGTGGTACAACCCGCAGCCGATCCTCATGTCCCCTGAGGGCGAGGCCTCGGCGAACCCGAACTACCTCACGGACTGGACCACCGAGGTCGTGGACGGCAAGACTGTCGTCACCTACACGATCAACCCCAAGGCGGTCTGGAACGACGGCAGCCCCATCACCTGGGAGTCGTACAAGCTCGCCTGGGAGGCCAACCGGTCGACCGAGGAGGAGTACGTCCCGAACACCACGGACGGCTACTCGCAGATCGAGTCGGTCGAGCAGGGCGAGGACGAGCGCCAGGCGGTCGTCACCTTCAAGTCCGAGTTCCCGTGGACCGAGGGCCTGTTCTGGCACATCATGAACCCCGCGGTGAACTCGCCGAAGGTGTTCAACGAGGGCTACATCGAGGACGCACACGCCGACTGGGGCGCCGGCCCGTACAAGATCGACGAGTTCGACCTCAACGGCGGCGTCATCACGTTCGTCCCGAACGACAAGTGGTGGGGCGAGAAGCCGCTGCTCGACAAGGTCACCTTCCGGGTGCTCGACGACGTCGCCGCGGTGAACGCCTTCCAGAACGGCGAGACGGACTACGTCGACAACCTGACCGCCGACAGTCTGGCGCAGCTCAAGGACGTCGAGGGCGCCGTCACGTACAAGGCGCAGCGTGCCGCGACGAACCTCCTCGAGCTCAACGCCGAGCGCCCGCAGTTCAAGGACCTCAAGGTGCGCGAGGCGCTCCTCAAGGCCGTGGACCGCGAGCAGATCAAGGAGGTCATGTGGAACGGCCTCGACTACACCGAGCCTGAGGTCGGCTCGCTGAACCTCTACCCGTTCCAGGAGGGCTACGTCGACGCCCTGGCCGCGGCCGGCTGGAAGACCGACGTCGAGGCGGCCAACGCCGCCCTCGACGAGGCCGGCTGGGCGATGAACGGCGACGTCCGTGAGAAGGACGGCGAGAAGTTCGGCGGCCGCCTGCCGATCTTCGGCGACGACCCGATCGTCGAGGCCCGCGCCAAGGTGCTCCAGCAGCAGCTCGCCCAGGTGGGCTTCGCGCTCGAGATCGACAAGCGCCCGTCGAGCGACTTCTCCACCGTCCTGTCGACCAAGGACTGGGACCTCGTCATGCTCGGCTTCTCGTCGAGCGACCCGTACGGCGTCGCCTGGATGTGCCAGCTGTACTGCTCGGACTCCGGCCTGAACCTGTCGGCGACCGGCACCAAGGAGATCGACGAGAAGGTCGCCGAGATCGCGGCCCTGCCGACCGCCGCGGAGCAGACCGAGGCGGGCATGAAGCTCGAGTCGGAGATCATCGCCGAGACCTGGGGCATCCTGCCGCTGTACAACGGCCCGTGGATCTCCATGGCCAAGGAGGGCCTCGCCAATATGACGCCCGAGACCTACACCGGTCTCGACCTCTTCGGCCTGCAGCCGGTCGAGAACGTGGGCTGGGAGAAGGACGCCGCCGCCGCGGAGTGATCCGCGTCGACGGAGAGTCCTCTCGTCCGTAGCAACCGACGGCGGCCGGCCCACCCGAGAGGGTGTCT
>NZ_JBHVBO010000006.1:0-61025 GCF_042668085.1 Isoptericola sp. NPDC057391
GTGGCCCGCCTGTCGCAGGGGTGGAGCTGCCGGGAATCGAACCCGGGTCCGGTGGCGCTTTTCGAGGACTTCTCCGGGCGCAGTCTGCTGTGATTTTCTCGGCCCCCGCACTCACGCAGACAAGGTGCGGACGGGCCCAGTCACCTAGGTGTCCCCGCCGCCCCGGTGACGAGGGCGACGAGCAGTGGCTCTCTAGATGACGTGAGCTACCGGGTCGAGAGCAATCCCGGGCTCACGGACTTCGGAGCTCGCTCAGGCGGCGAGGGCGAAGTCGGTGCGCTTGTTATCGGCACCTATAGGTTCGCAGGCAAGCGTTCACGAGATGAGCCTGCATCCTCGGCCCGCTTCTCCTCGAAGCACGACCACCGTCGAAACCGATCAGCCCCTATGCATTTTTCAAACCGGGTCTGCCGACCCCCGCCGGCCGCGATCGGCCGACGTCGTCCAGTCTAGTGGATCAACCACCGCCGGTGCGTCCTTATTTCCGCAGGCCGCGACACGACGGGCCGGAGCGGGGCAGGGCGGAGGCCCTGCTCAGCCGTGCCGTCTTTCGGCCGAGTCTGCGGTTCCGCTCCGGGCGAGTGCCTCGTCCCTCGGCCCTCACCCTCCGCTGCACCTCCGCCTCAGCCCAGCAGCTCCTGGTGCCGGATGGCGCGCTGCGCCTCGCGCATGTCCTGCTTCTCGCGCAGCGTCTGCCGCTTGTCGTACTCCTTCTTGCCGCGCGCCAGCGCAATCTCCACCTTGGCGCGACCGTCGAGGAAGTACAGGCTCAGCGGGACGAGGGTGTGCCCCTTCTCCCGGGACTTCACGCCCAGCCGGTCGATCTCCTCGCGGTGCAGCAGCAGCTTGCGCTTGCGCCGCGGTGCGTGGTTGTTCCAGGTGCCCTGGAAGTACTCGGGGATGTGCACGTTCTCGAGCCACGCCTCGCCGTTGTCGATCGCGGCGTACCCGTCGAGCAGCGACGCGCGCCCCATGCGCAACGCCTTGACCTCGGTGCCGGACAGCACGATCCCGGCCTCGACCACGTCCTCGATCACGTAGTCGTGGCGGGCCTTCTTGTTGTTCGCCACGATCGTGCGCGGATCGCCCTGCTTCTTCTTGGCGCCCTTGGCCTTGTTGGACACGGTCTCCTCCTCCCGGGTTCGCGGACCTGCGACGACCCAGGATACGGGAGCCTCGCGTCGCGGCCAGGGCTTTTCCGCGCCCTGCGAACGCCCACCGGGCGTCAGTTCAGCCAGCCGCCCATCGGGTCCGTGGTGCTGCCGTTGACGTACACCTCGAAGTGCAGGTGGCACGCCGCGGAGGTCCCCGTGGAGCCGGAGTAGCCGATGATCTCGCCCTTGCTGACCTTCTCCCCCACGCTCACGGTGTCGTAGCTGAGGTGCAGGTACCGGGACATCACGTTGTCGCCCCGGTGCGTGCCGTGGTTGATCAGCACGTTGTTCCCCGGCCCGTCGCCGTAGTAGGCCTGCTCGACGTAGCCGCTCTGCGCCGCGTAGATCGGCGTGCCGCAGTAGGTGCGGATGTCGGTGCCCGCGTGCAGCCGCCAGTAGTGCAGCGTCGGGTGGAACCGCATCCCGTACGAGCTGGTCACCACGTGATAGTTCGTCGGCCAGCCGAGGAACGGCCCGGAGGACGACGAACCACCGCCGCCGCCACCACCGCCGCCACCGCCGGAGCCGCCGCCGTTGTCGGAGCCACCACCGCCGCCGCCACCGCCGCTGCGGCGCTCGGCGGCCGCTCGCTTGCGCTCCGCCTCCTCGGCCTTGCGGCGCTCCTCGGCGAGCCGGGCGTCCCGCGCCTTCTGCTTGGCGATGATCTCCTTGAGCTGCGACTCGAGGTTCGCCTGCGCCTGCTCGTTGGCCTTGAGCTCCTCGAGCGCGTTGGCCTTCTGCGACTCGATCGACGCCTTGAGCGCGCGCTGCTGGGAGATGAGCCGCTCGACCTCGGCCTTGCGGTCCGCGGCCTGCCTCTGCGCCCTCTCGGCGGCGACGACGTTGGCGTCGGCCTCGCGCTTGAGCTCCGCGATCGCCGACCGGATGGCGTCGAGGCGCGCCTGCTGGTTGCGGGCCACCGCCTCGGCGTCCTGCAGGTCCGTCAGCGTGCGCGCCTGGCTGCGCGCCGCCGACGACGAGACGGCGAACTCCTCGAGGAAGTCCTCCGTGGACTGGGCGCCGGTGACGATGCCGAGCGTGCTCGTGTCGTCGCCGTTGCGGTACGCCTGGCGCGCCATCTGCACGACGTCGGCGCGCGCCGCCTCGACCTTGCCCTTGCCGGCCTCGATCTGGCCGGCGACGGCGGCCTCCTCGGCCTCGGCGTCCGACAGCCGCTGCGCGAGGATCGCAGCCTTGCGCCGCGCCTCCTCGAGCGCGGCCTCGGCGGCCGCGAGCTCGGCCTGCGCCACCGGGAGCCGGCCCTCGACCTCGTTGAGGTCCAGCACCGCCTGGCGGTACTTGGCGTTGGTGTCCTCGAGCTCCTCCTGCAGGCTGTCGCGCTCGCGCTCCTTCGCGCGCTGCTTCGCCTCCGCGGCGGCCCGCTGGTCGTCGATGTCGTCCGCCGCCGCGGTGCGTGCCGACACGCTCGCGGTCACGGTCGCCGACGTCGTCGCCCCGCCCAGCACCAGGACGGCGGCCACGAGCCCTCCCAGGGCGCGCCGGACCGTGCCTGGGGACGTCCTCAGGGTCGTCATCTGCGATCTCACACCCTCGTGTACCGGTTGAGCGTCACCACGGACGACACCACCGCCAGGAGCACGGCGATGCCGATGAGCAGCGGCGCGACGATCAGGACGTCGCCCACGTCCACGTAGGCCACCCAGTCGACGGAGTCCTGCAGCCAGTCCGTCACCAGGTACTGCACGGCGAGCCAGAGCCCGCCCACGGCGAGCAGCGCGCCCACCAGCGCGGCGATCGCGCCCTCCAGCATGAACGGCAGCTGCACGAACAGGTTCGACGCGCCGACCAGGCGCATGATGCCGGTCTCCCGGCGCCGGGAGACGGCGGAGAGCCGGATCGTCGTCGTGATGAGCAGCACGGCCGCGAGCAGCATCACGCCCGCGAGCCCCGCCGCCAGCAGCGACGCGCGCCCGAGCGCGAGGAACAACGGCTCGAAGACCTCGCGCTGGTCCTCCACGACCTCGACGCCCGCGCGGCCCTCGAGGACGTCGTCGACCACCTGGTACTGCTCGGGGTCGACGAGCTTGAGCCGGAACGACGCCTGCATGTCGTCCTCGGTGAGCTGGGTGCCCTGGTAGCCGTCCGGGTAGAGCTGCGTGAACGCCTCGAACGCGTCCGCCTTGCTCTCGAAGTAGGTGGTGGCGACGACGTCGGACAGCTCGGTGTCGATGACCTCCTCGAGCCCGGCGATCTGCTCCTCGGTGGCCTCGCCGTCGGCGCACGTCGGCGCGGTGGAGCCGTCCGGACAGAGGAACACGGAGACCTCGACGAGGTCGTACCAGTCCCCCTTGAGCTTGGTGACCTGCGTCTGCAGCAGCGCCGCCGCGCCGACGAAGGTCAGGGACACGAACGTCACGAGGACGACCGAGACCACCATCGACAGGTTGCGCCGCAGGCCCTGGAGGACCTCGGTGAGGACGAACTGGAGCCGCACCCTCAGGCCTCCCGTCCCGCGCGCACGCGCTCGTGCTCGCGCAGCACCTGCTGCACCACCTCGTCCGCGGACGCGACCGCCGGCTCCGCGACGACGGGCTCCTTGACGACGGGCTCCGCCGTCGGCGGCTCAGAGGTCGCAGGCTCCTGAGCCGCCGCCCGCGCGGCCGCCTCCTCGGCGGCCCGCTCGGCCTCGAGGTCCGCCGGCTCGGGCGAGACCTGGACCCGCTGCACCGCGCGCGTGCCGCGGCCGGGGGCGTCGAGCACCGGCGTCTGGCCCACCTGCGGCAGGATCGACTCCCGCTCGCCGTACACGGCGTCGACCTCGTCGCGCACCACCGAGCCCGTCGACAGCTCGACGACGCGCTTGCGCATCTCGTTGACGATCTCGTCGTCGTGCGTGGCCATGACCACCGTCGTGCCGGTGCGGTTGATCCGGTCGAGCAGCCGCATGATGCCGAGCGACGTGGTGGGGTCGAGGTTGCCCGTCGGCTCGTCGGCCAGCAGGATCTGCGGCCGGTTGACGAACGCCCGAGCGATCGCGACGCGCTGCTGCTCGCCACCGGACAGCTCGTGCGGCAGCCGCTTCTCCTTGCCGTCCAGGCCCACCATCTCCAGCACCTCGGGCACCGTGGTGCGGATCGTGTGCCGCGGCTTGCCGATCACCTGGAGGGCGAAGGCCACGTTCTCGTAGACCGTCTTGCCGGGCAGCAGCCGGAAGTCCTGGAAGACGACGCCGATGCTGCGACGCAGCGAGGGCACCTTCCAGCTCGACAGCCGGGACAGGTCGCGCCCCGCGACGTACACGGTGCCGCCCGTGGGCCGCTCCTCGCGCAGCACGAGCCGCAGGAACGTGCTCTTGCCCGAGCCGGACGCCCCCACGAGGAAGACGAACTCCCCGCGCGAGACGTCGACGGAGACGTCGTCGAGCGCGGGTCGCGCCCCCCGGGCGTAGACCTTCGAGACGTTCTCGAACCGGATCACGACGTGCCTCTCCCCTGCCAGTCGACCGTGCGGCACCGGGGCCGGGCGCGATGTCGCTTCGTGGTCACACCGCACCTGGGCCGGGGCCGCCCGATTCCCGAGAGTCGCACCCGGCGGGGAGGGTGACGCGAAGGACACGCCGGTGTGTCGCGGGTCAGGGAGGTCGCCCGAGGCACCCGTTCGGGCGCCCGGGGCGGTGACGGCCGGCGCGGAGCCCGTCAGGCGGCGTCGGCGCCGCCCGAGCGGCGCCAGCGGATCCCGGCCTCGATGAAGTCGTCGATGGCGCCGTCGAACACGGCCTGCGTGTTGCCCGACTCGTGCTCCGTGCGCAGGTCCTTGACCATCTGGTACGGCTGCAGCACGTAGGAGCGCATCTGGTCGCCCCAGCTCGCCTTGATGTCGCCGGCGAGCTCCTTCTTCTTCGCCGCCTCCTCCTGCTGCCGGATGAGCAGCAGGCGGGACTGCATGACACGCAGCGCCGCGGCGCGGTTCTGGATCTGCGACTTCTCGTTCTGCATCGACACGACCGTGCCGGTGGGGAGGTGCGTCATGCGGACGGCGGAGTCGGTGGTGTTCACGGACTGCCCGCCCGGGCCGGACGACCGGAAGACGTCGATCTTCAGGTCGGACTCGGGGATCTCGATGGAGTCGGTCTGCTCGATGAGCGGCACCACCTCGACCGCGGCGAACGACGTCTGGCGGCGGCCCTGGTTGTCGAACGGCGAGATGCGCACCAGGCGGTGCGTGCCGGCCTCGACGGACAGGTTGCCGAACGCGTAGGGCGCGTTCACCTCGAACGTGGC
Organism: Isoptericola sp. NPDC057391; assembly: GCF_042668085.1. Taxonomy (NCBI): domain Bacteria; kingdom Bacillati; phylum Actinomycetota; class Actinomycetes; order Micrococcales; family Promicromonosporaceae; genus Isoptericola; species Isoptericola sp. NPDC057391. Next base: position 5,396 of record NZ_JBHVBO010000006.1, read on the forward strand.
CGACTTCAGCCCGGCCTCCTCCGCGTAGGAGGTGTCCATGACCTTCGTGGGATAGCCGTGCCGCTCGGCCCAGCGCAGGTACATCCGCATGAGCATCTCGGCGAAGTCCGCGGCGTCGACGCCGCCGGCGCCCGCGCGGATCGTGACGACGGCCTCGCGGGCGTCGTACTCGCCGGACAGCAGGGTGCGCACCTCGAGCGCGTCGAGGTCCTTGCGGATCGCGGCGACCTCGCCCTCCGCCTCCGTGAGCGAGTCCTCGTCGTCCATCTCCTGGCCGAGCTCGACGAGCGTCTCGACGTCGTCGATGCGGGCGCCGAGGCGCTCGACGCGCTGCAGCTCGTTCTGCGCGGTGGACAGCGCGGAGGTGACCTGCTGGGCCTTCTCCGGGTCGTCCCAGAGGTCGGGGGCGGACGCCTGCTGCGTGAGGTCGTCGATCTTCGCCTGCAGCGCGGTGGGGTCGCTCACGGCCTCGATGGACTCGAGGGTGGCGCGCAGCGCCTTGATCTCTGCGGGGAAGTCGATGGTGGCCACGATCCTCAAGGTTACCCGCCATGCGAGGCTCCCCCGCCCGACGATGACCGTCGGCCGCCCGTCGGCACCCCGTCGGCCGGCGTCAGCCCCGCTCGGGCAGGGTGCGGCCGAACATCTGCGCGGTGTCGCGTGCGCTGGGCGTGCCGGCGTCGGGGTCGGCGCCCGCGGCGACGAGCGCCGCGACCACGTCGTCGGAGCCCTTGAAGACCGCGCCGGCCAGCGGCGACTGGCCGCGCGCGTTGACCCGGTCGACGTCGGCACCCCGCTCGGCGAGGCCGCGCACCAGGTCGGCGTGCCCGTGGTAGGCCGCGAGCATGAGCAGCGTGTTGCCCGCCGCGTCGGCGTGGTCGGCCGGGACGCCGGCGTCGACGAACTCCAGGAGCAGGTCGGCGCCCGCGCGGGCGAGGTCGAACATCTGGTCCAGGTCCACCGGCAGCTTGTCTCCGGCCGGGTTGTCGTCCCTCATGCCGGCGAATCTACCGGGCGGCGTCGACCGTCCGGGTCGATGCTGGGAGGAGGGCCGAGGAGGAGGTCGACCATGACGACGTACCGGTGGCGCGGGCTCGGGTCCGGCGGCGTCGAGCACCTCGACCTGCTCCCCCGCGACGGCCGCCTCCGCGCCCGGTCCGTCGTCGACCTCGGGCCCGTGCGGCTCGAGTACGCCATGGAGCTCGGCACCGACTGGACGTTCCGGGCGCTGCGGCTGCGGTCGTCGGACGGGCACCAGCTCGACCTGAGCCGGGACGACGACGGCGCCTGGTGGGTGGACGGCGCGGCCCGGCCCGACCTCGCCGACGCCGCGGACGTGGACCTGTCGTTCAGCCCGTTCACGAACACGCTGCCGATCCGCCGCCTCGACCTGGCGGTCGGGGCGGCGGCCGACATCGTCACGGCGTACGTCGACGGCGACACCTTCGAGGTCTCGCCCGACCCGCAGCGGTACACCCGGCTGGACACCGGCCGCTACGTCTACGAGTCCCGCGACGGCGACTTCCACCGCGAGATCTCGGTGGACGACGACGGGATGGTGGTGGACTACCCCGGGCTGTTCTCCCGCATCGTGGACGAGGGGTGAGGCGCCCGGGGCGCACGCACCGTCAGGCGGCGGCGATCTCCCGGCCGGGGCCGAACACCTCGTGGTGGATGCGGTCGGCGGTGACGCCGCGGCCGAGCAGCGCCGACTGCACCACGGTCATGAAGGGCGCGGGGCCGCAGAGGTAGGCGTCCGCGTCGTGCGGGACGTCCACGCCGTCCAGGTCGATGTACCCGCTGCGCAGCCGCTCCTGCACCGGGCGGGTGCCGAGGTCCTCGTACCAGCGGTGCAGCTCGGCCGTCGGGAGGGCGTCGACGAGCCCGCGGAGCTCCGCCCGGTGCGCGTGCCGCGCGGGCGACCGGTCGGCGTGCAGCACCACGACCCGGCGCGTGGTGCCGACGTCGCGCAGGTGGTGCAGGAAGCCGATCATCGGCGTGATGCCGATGCCCGCCGAGACCAGCACGAGCGGGTTCTCCCCCTCGACCAGGGTGAGCTCGCCGAAGGGGGACGAGACCTCGAGGGCGTCGCCCTCGAACACGTTGTCGTGCAGGTGGTTGGAGACCTCGCCCGCGGGGGCGACGCCGGCCGGGTCGAGGCCGGGGAGGATGGCCTTGACCGAGACGGCCCACGCGCCGGCCGCGCCGGCGCCCGTGAGGCTGTACTGCCGGATCTGCCGCGCGCCGTCGGGCAGGGTGACGGCCACCGAGACGTACTGCCCGGGCCGCGCGGCGGGGAGCGGGGTGCCGTCCCCCGAGACGAGCTCGAGCGAGATCGTGTCGGGGGACTCCTGCACGCGCCGGCGCACGTAGACGGTGCGCCACACGTCGCCGGGCGCCACGCCCGCCTCCGCGTACAGGCCGAGCTCGATCTCGACGAGCGCGTCGGCCATGTCCCAGTAGACCTCGTCCCACGCCGCCGCGACCTCGGGCGTGACCGCGTCGCCGAGCACCTCGACGATGGCGGCGAACAGGTGCTCGTGCACGATCGGGTACTGCTCCGGGAGGATCCCCAGCGACGCGTGCTTGTGCGCGATGCGGGCCAGGACGGCCCGCGGGTCCGGGCCGTCGTCGACGAGGAGGGTCGCGTAGGCGGCGATGGCCCCGGCGAGGGCCCGCTGCTGGTCGCCCCGGGCCTGGTTGCCCCGGTTGAACAGGTCGCGCTCGAGCTCGGGGTGCGCGGCGAACATGCGCCGGTAGAAGATCGGCGTGATGTCGCCGATCGCGCCGCCGATCACGGGCAGCGTGGCGCGGACGACGGCGGCGGACTCGGGGGTGAGCATGGATGACTCCTGTCTCTTCCTTCGGGGGACCCGCGCCCGGGCGGGTGCGCGCGGGCGCGGACGTCGGGCGGACGTCAGCCGGGCGGGCGCGTGCCGATGGTGAGCAGCAGGTCCCGGGTGGGTGCGGCGGAGACGTCGGCGATCGTCACCGGGTCCAGGGCGGCGAAGAACGCCTCGCGGGCGCGGGCCAGCGCGCCGCGCAACCGGCAGCCGCCGCGCAGCGGGCACGGGTTCGCCCCCTCGCACTCGACGACCTCGCCGTCGCCCTCGAGGGCGCGGGCCACGAACCCGACGGACAGGTCGCGGGCGCCGTCGGCGAGGCGCAGCCCGCCCGCGCGGCCGCGGCGGGCCTCGACGACGCCGAGGTGACCCAGCCTCGTGACCACCTTCGCCGCGTGCGAGGCCGGCACGTTCAGCTGCTCGGCGAGCGTGCGCGTCGTCGCGGTCTGCTCGGCGTCGAGGACGCCGAGACGCATGACGATCCGCAGGCCGAGGTCGGTGAACGCGGTGAGCTGCACACCCGCAGGCTAGCCAAATCGGCATCGTGGATGCGCCTTTAGCGATGTGGGAAGTTCCACACCCGCCCGGCGTGCGCCCGCGTGGCTTCCGTGCGCGCCCGTGACCCTCAGCCCGCGCGGGCGGACGACGTCGCGGCGACGGTGAACCCGCCGCCGAACGCGTCCGTGAACCACCGCAGCAGCGGCGGGCGCGACGTGGCCGCCAGCCCCACCTGCGCCGTCCGGCCGTCCGGGGAGGTCGCCTCCACGAGCCGCAGGTCCTCGAGCCCCTCCGCCTCCCCCGGGTGCGCGGCGAGGTAGTCGCGCACCGACTCCTCGACGTCGGCGTCCGTGAGCGTGAGCACGGCCTCCCCGTGCGAGGACGCGGTGCCGTCGTAGAACCGCTCCGGCGGCATCGCGTCCGCCGCGTCGGCCGCGACGGCGTCCGCGAGGTCGTACAGATGCTTGCGGTCGAGGTGCACGGCCGTCGCCGACGCCACCATGCCGACCAGCATCAGCGCCAGCGCCACCACGCCGGCCGTGAGCAGCATGATCCGCCCGTCCTCCGGTCCGGGCCTGTCCTCGGCTCCGGCCTCGACGCCGTCCTGCCTGTGCCGCCGCCTCACGACCGCGCCGTCCCGTACTCGTCCACCGTCGCGACGTGCGTCGCGGTGACCGGGACCTCCAGCGGCAGCCAGCCGCGCAGCGCCTCGGGCACGAACGGCAGCGGCACCTCCAGCCGGGTCCGCACCCCGACCGTCGCGCCGGGCGTGAGGCATGGGTCAGCCGAGCACTCCAGGGACACGGAGCCGTCGCCGACGGCGAACCCCTGGTCCTCGAACGCGATGCCGGCCGCCGCGCGGGCCCGCTGCGCGCCCGCCTCGGAGGAGTCGGCCGTCACCATCGCCCGGCCCGCCTCCCGCGCCGCGCCCTCGACGGCGAACGCCCCGGCCTGCACCTGCGCCACCGTGAGCACGAGGTACACCAGCGGCACCAGCAGCAGCACCGCCGTGCCGAGGAACTCCACCAGGGCGGCGCCGGCCTCGGGATCGGGTGTCTCGGGTGCCGGTCCCGGTTCCGCCCGTGGCCCGTGCGCCGGGTGGGGCGCCCGCGCGCTCACGCCTCCTCCAGCGCATGCCCCTGGAGCGTGAGCGCCCCGGACGGCCCGATCAGGCCGACCACCGGCAACGGCACCTGCACCGTCACCTCCACCACGTCGAGCCCGTCCTGCACGGTGCGGCGCACCGAGACGTCGTCGGCGTACCGGGAGCCGAGCGCGGCGGTCAGGAGCTCCTGCGTCCGGGTGGCACCGCTCGCCAGGTCCCGGTCGGCACGGGCGGCCACGCGGGCGCCCTCCGCGGCCGCGTCGATCGCGAGCGCGCGCACGTGCATCGCCAGCGCGACCTGCACCACCGCGAGGAACAGGGCGAGCACCAGCGCGGACACCATGACGAACTCCGCGACCGCGGACCCTCGCTCGCCGTCCCGCCGTGCGCTCGCGGTGGGCGGGACGGGCGTGACAGGTACGGCCGGGGCAGGCGCGGGCTGCGCCGTCACGTGCGGACCTCCTCGACCGGCGGCGCCCAGCCGGGCCGTGGGACCAGGCAGAACGGGTGGCCGGCGGGGTCGGCGTACACGTCGCCGTCTCCCGCACCCGGCGCGGCCGTGGTCAGCCGGTGCGCACCGAGCGCCAGCACGCGCGCGTGAGCGTCCGCCACGTCGTCGACCATGACGTCCAGGTGCATCTGCTGCGGCCGTGCCGGGTCGCCCCAGAGCGGCGCCTGAAGCCCGGGGGCGCGCTGGAACGCGAGACCGGAGTGCCGGTCGCTGCGGGCCACCACGACGAAGTCGTCGTCCGCGTACGTCACGTCCTGGCCGAGCACGGCCGACCAGAACTCCGCGAGGCCTCTGGGGTCCGGGCAGTCGATCACCAGGTGGTGCGGCCGGCCGATCACCACGTCAGGGACCCGTGACGCTCGTGATCGCCCGCGTGAACGTGTCCTCGAGCAGCGGGCCCGCGATCGCCCACAGCGCGACGACCAGGCCGGCCGTCATCAGCGTCACGAGCACCCAGCCCGGCACGTCCCCACGTTCCGGGTCGTCCACGTCGGGGCGCGCCGGCAGGTTCTCGGTCGCGTCGCGCGTCTCGTCGAGCGTCTCGTGCATCTCGTCGTGCATGGTCGGTCCTTTCGGTGGCACCGCGCGAGGGCGGCGGGTTCGGAGGCGGGAAGGCACGCTCACCACCCGATCTGCAGGGTGGCGAGGGACGGGAAGACGGCGAAGACGACGGTGATCGGCAGGATGAGGAAGACCACGGGCACGAGCATCGCGACCTCCTTCTTGCCGCCGGCCTCCATGAGGGCCCGGCGCCCCGACTCGCGCACGTCCTGCGCCTGCGCGCGCAGCACGTCGGCGAGCGGGGTGCCGCGCTCCAGCGCGACGGCGACGCCCTCGGCGAAGCGGGTCAGCGACGGCAGACCGGTCCGGTCGGCCATGGCCGTGAGGGCGGTCGCGATCGGCGCTCCGGCGCGGACGTCGGCGAGCATGACGGAGATCTCGCCCGACAGCTCGCCGCGGGCGGTGGCAGCGACCCGCTCCAGCGCGGGCACCGGCCCCTCCCCGGCCGTGACGGCGAGGGCGAGCAGCTCGGCGACGGTCGGGAACTCGGCGAGCATCCGCTCCTCGCGGCGGCGCACGGCGCGGCTCAGCCACTGGTCGCACAGGACGAACCCGCCGGCGCCGCACAGCAGCACGAGCGCCGCCAGCGGGACCGGCGCGGACCCGCGCGTCGCGGCGAGCAGCAGGGCGAGCAGGAGCCCGGCCGCCAGCCCCAGCGCCGTGGAGACGACCTGCCGTGCCCGGAAGGCCTCGACGGTCTCGTGCCAGCCCGCACGGCCGAGCCGCCGCCGCACGTCCGCGCGGGACGACCCGAGCCGATCGAACCAGTGCGCCGCGTCCGCGACCCAGGGGGCGAGCAGCCGCTCGATCACCGGGAACGGGGTGTGGGTGGGCTGCTCGCGCAGCAGGCCGGACGTGGCGTCGCGGGGGCGGAGCGCCGGCGCCAGCCGCTGGTCGAGCGTCGCACGGCGCGCCCGCACGCGGGAGATCACGAGCAGCAGACCGAGGCCGCCGAGCAGCCCCACCGCGGCGCCGACTCCGGAGACGCCGGGGATCGTCATCGCAGCACCCGGCCTTCCTCGGGCAGCCGCCCGATCCGACGCATCAGCCAGTACGCGAGCGCCGACGTCGCCGCCCCCGCCGCGAGGACCGCGACTCCGGCCGCCGAGTTGTACGCCTGCGCCGTCTCCGGCCGGGTCGCGAGGAACGCCAGGACCACCCACGGCCCGGCGGCCGCGAGCCGGGCGCCGTTCACGGTCCACGACTGCCGCGCCTCGAGCTCGCCCCGCGTGCGCGCGTCCTCGCGCAGGAACGACGACAGGGTGCGCAGCAGGCGCCCCAGGTCGGTGCCGCCGACCTCGCGCGTCAGCCGCAGGGCCTCGATGATCCGGTCGGCCACGGGGTCCGCGAGGCGCGCCTTGAGCAGGTCGAGACACTCCCCGAAGCGGCCGGTCGCGCGGTAGTCCGCCGCGAACCGGGCGAAGGGCTCGCGGAGCTCTGCCGGGCCCCGCTCGCTCAGCTGTGCCACCGCCTCCGGCAGCGAGAGCCCGGCCCGCACGCCCGACGCGAGGTGGTCGACCACCTCGGGCCAGACCTCGCGCAGGTCCCGCCGGCGCTTCCTGGCCCGCACCCGGACCAGCAGCTCGGGCGCGGCCGCCGCCATCAGCGCGAAGCACGCGGCGATGGCGGGCGAGCGGGTCAGCGCCAGGCCGGCGAGCAGCACGACGACCCCCGCCGTGGCGCTGAGCCACCACAGCGCCGCCGGGGTCACCGAGGGGGCACCGGCCTGGACGAGCAGGTCCTGGACGGCGGCGGACCGGGCCGCGCGACGGCGCGGGCGGGCGGGCGCCTCCCAGCACGACAGCCACACGCACACCAGGCCTGCGCCGAGGAGCAGCCCCAGGACGACCCCCATCAGCGGCCCCCGGCCAGCAGCGCGCGGACGTCGACACCGGCGCGCGCGAAGCGCTCCTCACCAGGCGGGAAGCCGTCGCCACGCACCAGGTCGCCGCCCTCCTCGGCGGGCAGTCGGTGGAAGAGCCCGGCGGTCTCGACCCGGTCCCCCTCGACGCGGCCCGTCACGGCCACGATCTCGCGGACCTGCCGGGCGCCGTCCGGGGCGACGTCGAGGTGCACCACGAGGTCAATCGCCGACGCGACGGTCGGCACGACGAACCGGTCGGAGACGTTCTCGCCGGCGAGCAGCGGCAGCGTGCACATCTTCGTGACGGCCTCGCGCGCCGAGTTCGCGTGCACCGTGCACATCCCGGGGATGCCGGCGTTGAGGGCCACGAGCATGTCGAAGCTCTCCGCCTCGCGGACCTCGCCGATGACGATGCGGTCGGGTCGCATCCGCAGCGCCTCCTTGACGAGGCGGCGCAGCGGGATCTCCCCGGTGCCCTCCAGGCTGGGCTGCCGGCACTGCATGGCCACGTGGTCGCGGGCCAGGAAGCGCACCTCGAACACCTCCTCGCAGGAGATCACCCGCTGCCCCGCGGGGATCGACCCGGCGAGGGCGTTGAGCATCGTCGTCTTGCCTGCCTGGGTCGCACCCGAGACGAGCACGTTCAGCCCGGCACGCACCGCGGCGTCGAGGAACGCAGCCGCGTGGGAGGTGAGGGAGCCCAGCCGCACCAGGTGGTCGAGATGGTCCGCGCGCACCAGGTGCTTGCGGATGTTGACGGCCATGTGGTGCCGGGTGACGTCGGGGATGACCACGTGCAGCCGCTCGCCGCCCGGGAGCGAGGCGTCGACGAACGGGCTGCTCAGGTCCAGGCGGCGGCCGGACGCCTTGAGCATCCGTTCCACGAGGTCGCGCACCTGCGCGGCGGTGAGGATCGTCGTCGTGAGCTCGGGGACCCCGCGGCGCGCCACGAACACCTTGGCGGGCGAGTTGATCCAGATCTCCTCGACCTCGGGGTCGTCGAGGTAGCGCTGCAGCGGGCCCAGGCCGCCGAGCGCGTCGACGACGGCGCGCGCGGCGCCCTGCGGGTCCGCGAGCGCCGGGACGACGCCGCGGGTGGCGCGCTCGGTGTAGTCGGCGGACGCCTCCGCGACGAGGCGCTCCAGCCCGGGCCGGTCGCGGACGGGGTCGAGGGCGCGGCGGCGCACGAGCTCGCGCACCTCGTGCTCGAGCAGAGCGGCGGCATCGGCGGGCGCCGTCGTGTCGATCGACACTGATCTGTCCTCTCGTCGGTGCCCTCATCGGCGGCGAAAGCGGCACCAGAGTAGGGGACCCGGGCAATCGCCCGGGTCCGCCCTGTGGACAACCCCGGCGAAGGGCACGTACCGCTACCCGGCAGCGTCCCCGCGGTACACCGCCAGCCACTCTCTGACCAGCGACGACGTCTCCTCGGGCTGGTCGTAGGTCACGATGTGGCCGGCGTCTCGGATGGTGGTCAGGCGGGCGCCCGGGGCCGCCGCGGCGGCCGCGGCGAGCTCCTCGTGGCCCACGAGCGGGTCGCGGTCTCCGCGCACCCACAGCGAGGGCACGCGCAGCCGCGGCAGCTCGGGCAAGCGGTCGAGCGCCATGGCGAGCGGCCCGTAGGCGCACACCATCCAGTCGTCGAGCGCGGGCTCCCCGTGGGCCGCCTTCGCCCGCGCCTCGTCCACGACGAGCGCGACGATCTCCTCGAAGCCCTCGGTGGCCTCGCCGGCCACGAGGTTGTCCGCCATCGAGCGGCGCACCGCCGCGGGCCGCCGCGCCAGCCAGCGGCTGGTGAGCCGCAGCAGGCCGGGCGTGCGCAGCGCGAGCCAGGTGAGCAGCTGGGCGCGGCGCCGCGCACCGATCCCGCCGGGCCCGATCGCCACGAGCGCGTCGACACGCTCCGGGTGGTCCAGCGCGAACCCCACCGAGATGCCGGCCCCCAGGGACAGGCCCACCAGCGCAGCGCTCTCCAGCCCGAGAGCGTCCAGCAGCTTGCCCAGGAAGGCGCGGTAGAACGCGTCGTCGAGCACGCCGTCCCAGGGGCGGCTGCCGCCGTGCCGCGGCAGGTCGACGACATGGACGCGATGGTCCGCGGCGAGGTCGCCCGCGACGTGGCGCCACACCCCGGCCGCCGCGTCGAGCATGCCGCCGTGCAGCAGCAGGACCGGCGGTCCGGTGTCACCGGCGCGGTAGTGGCGCACGGGGCCGCCGGCCACGGTGAGGTCGGTCCAGGTGGCGAAGACGCCCGCCACGGCGCGGTCGGTCACGGGTCCTCCAGGAGGTCGAGCTGGTGGTCGAGGCGGGCGAGGAGGCCGAGCTGCGCGGCGCGGCCGGCCTCCGGGTCGACGGGTCGGTCGGCGGCGAGACCGCGCCCGACGAGGTCGGCGAAGAGCGCGACGGCGTCGCGCAGCGCGTCGTCCGTCATCGCGCCGATCGTGCCCGGCGCGTGCACCAGGCCGACGCTGAAGACGCCGAGCACGCGCACCACCGTCTCGGTGGGCATGGCGGGGTCCACGACGCCCGCGTCCTGCAGCCGCGCGACGTAGTCGGCCAGCCACCCGAACCGCTCCGCGTACCGGTCGCCGCCGTCGGCGACCTGTCGGACGTGGTCGCCCAGCAGCGAGACGTCGCCGGCGTAGAGGGCCCGCATCAGGGGGTCACCGAGCAGCGCCTCCGTCCCGAAGCGGTAGACGGCGGGCAGGTCGAGCGGGCCGGTGGCCTCGACCACCCGCCGGCGCACCTCGGCCGTGAGGTCACGGGTGCTGCGCCGCAGGACGGCGTCGAGGATCGCGGCCTTGTCGGGCAGCTCGAGGTAGACGGCGCCCTTGCCGATGCCGGCCCGTGCCGCGACGTCGGCGACGGTCGTGCGTGGCCAGCCGTTCTCGAGGATCAGGTCCCGGGCGGCGTCGAGGATGCGTGCGCGGCGGTCGGGGACGAGCGGGCGGGGCACGGGACCTCCGTAGTGACCAAGGTTTGCAATCTGGTCACTACGGTAGCCGGACGCCTCCCGCGCCGGCCACCGGTCGGGGCTAGGGTCGGCGCATGCCGACCTCTCCCCCGCCCGGCCGCTGGAACGACGTCGCCCGCGCGACGGGACTGCTCGGGGCGGACGGCGCCGTCGCGCAGACGATCTTCGCGGAGATGACGGCCCTCGCCGCGCGCACCGGCGCGATCAACCGGGGCAGGGCTTCCCCGACGTCGACGGCCCCGCCTTCATCCGGGACGCCGCCAAGGACGCCATCGACGCGGGCCGCAACCAGTACGCGCCGGGCGACGGCGTCCCGGAGCTGCGGAGCGCGATCGCCGACCACCAGCGGCGCCGCTACGGGCTCGGCGTCGACCCGGACGGCGAGGTGCTCGTCACCACCGGCGCGACCGAGGCGCTGGCCGCGTCGATCCTCGCCCTGGCCGGTCCCGGCGACGAGGTGGTCACGCTCGAGCCGTACTACGACTCGCACGCCGCGAGCATCGCCCTCGCCGGGGCGACCCACGTGCCCGTGGCGCTCACCGCGGAGGACTTCCGGCTCGACGCCGCCGCCCTGCGCGCCGCGGTCACCCCGCGCACCCGGTTGGTCGTGCTGAACACGCCGCACAACCCCACGGGCACGGTGCTCACGCGGGCCGAGCTGGAGCAGGTCGCGGCGGTCGCGCGCGAGGCCGACGCCGTCGTCCTCACCGACGAGGTCTACGAGCACCTCACCTTCGACGACGCCGTGCACGTGCCGATCGCGACCCTGCCCGGCATGGCGGAGCGCACCCTCACCGTCTCCTCCAGCGGCAAGACGTTCAGCCTCACGGGCTGGAAGGTCGGCTGGGTGCACGGCCCCGCGGAGCTCGTCACGGCGGTGCGTACCGTGAAGCAGTTCCTCACCTACACCTCCGGCGCACCGTTCCAGCCCGCCATCGCGCGGGCGCTCGCCGACGACGACGCGCCGCGCGCGCTCGCGGCGTCGCTCGCCTCCCGCCGTGACCTGCTGTGCGACGGGCTGACCGCCGCCGGGTTCGACGTCGTCGTGCCGCAGGGCACCTACTTCGTCGTGGCGGACGGCGCCCACCTCGTCGAGCGGCTCGGCGTCGCCGACGGCCACGAGCTGTGCCGCCGCCTCCCCGAGCTCGGCGGCGTCGTCGGCGTGCCGGTCTCCGCGTTCTGCCGCGCCGGCTCGACGACGGCGCGGGCGCTCGCGTCCCGCGTGCGCTTCACGTTCGTCAAGCGCGAGGACGTGCTGCGCGACGCCGTCGACCGCCTGCACCGCCTCACCCGCTGACCCACCGGCGCAGCCCTGTTCTGTTCGGCACTTCGTCGATCTGTTCGGCACCGCCCCGTGCCGAACAGATCGACGGGATGCCGAACTGACGGCTACGCCAGGAGCGCCGGCAGCACCAGGCTCACCGCGACGACCAGCATGATCCCGGCGACGACGCCGTCCACGACGCGCCAGGCGCCGGGCCGGGCGAGCACGGGCGCGAGGAGCCGCGCACCATGTCCGAGGCCGACGAACCACAGGATGCTCGAGACGATCGCGCCGGCGGTGAACAGCCAGCGCCCGTCGCCGTACGACGCGGCGAGCGAGCCCTGCAGCACGACCGTGTCGAGGTACACGTGCGGGTTGAGCCACGTGAGTGCGAGGGCGGTGAGCAGCACCGGCCGTGCGCGCCTCCCGGCGTCGGCGACCGCCCCGTCGGACGCGGCCGCCAGCCCCGCCTCGTCCCCGCGCCAGGCCCGGCGCGCGGCGAGCGCGCCGTAGCCGAGCACGACGGCGGCGCCGGCCCACCGCGCGACCTCCACGACGGCGGGGTGGCTCACGACGAGCGCCCCGAGCCCGGCCGTGCCGGCGAGGTAGAGCACGACGTCGGACGCCGCGCACACCGCGACGACGAGGCCCACGTGCTCGCGGCGCACCCCCTGGCGCAGCACGAAGGCGTTCTGCGCGCCGATGGCGACGATGAGGGACAGGCCGAAGCCGAGGCCGGCAAGGAGGGTGAGCACCCCTCGACGCTAGGTCCGGCCAGAGATGAAGTCCATCTACGGTTTCTTCAGCCGATCAAGCACCGCTTCATCTAGGGTGGGTGCCATGCGATGGGACTCCCGCCAGCTCGAGGCGCTCGCCGCCGTCGTCACCGAGGGGTCCTTCGAGGCCGCGGCCCACACGCTGCATGTCACGCCGTCGGCGGTCAGCCAGCGCGTGCGCGCGCTCGAGAACGCCGCCGGCTCCGTCCTGGTGCGCCGCGCCCGCCCGGTCGCGCCCACCGCGCCGGGGCGCACGTTGCTGCGCCTGGCCCGACAGGTCGAGCTGCTCGGCGCGGAGGCGAGCAGCGAGCTCGGCCCCCGCGACGCCGACGACGACCGCACCGGAGCCCCGCCCCGCCCGGTCACGGTGCCGGTCGCCGTCAACGCCGACTCCCTCGCGACCTGGGTGATGCCGGCGCTCGCCCGCGTCGAGGGCGTCTGCTTCGACCTCCACCGGGACGACCAGGACCGCACCGTGGACCTCCTGCCGGCCGGCGTCGTCATGGCCGCGATCACCTCCCAGCGCGAGCCCGTGCAGGGCTGCACCTCGACGTTCCTCGGCGTCACCCGCTACCGCCCGGCCGCGACCCGGGACGTGATCGACCGCTGGTTCCCGGACGGCCCCACGGTCGAGGCGCTGGGCCGCGCCCCGATGCTGGTGTTCAACCGCGCCGACGACCTCCAGGACGCCTGGCTGCGCGAGCGCGCGGCCGCGGCGGGCACCGCCGTTCCCGACCCGCCCCGGCACCATGTGCCGAGCACCCCGGAGTACGTCGACGGCATCCGCCGCGGCCTGGGGTGGGGCATGTGGGGCCCGCTGCCCGGCCCCGGGGCCCGCTTCGGCATGCTCGACGGCGGGCCGGGCGACGCCGGCGGAGCCGTGGTGCTGCTCGACGACCACGCCGTCGTGGACGTCCCGATCTACCTGCAGCAGTGGAAGCTGCGCTCGACCGTGCTGGACCGGGTCGCCGAGGCCCTGCGGCAGGAGGCGCGCCGCGCCCTGCCCCAGAGGTGACCTGACCGGAGCCGACCTCCGACCATGCGACCTCCCGCGTCATTCACGCGCACGGCACGGGAGATCGCATGGTGGAAGGCCGGTCCGGGGCGGTCAGGCGCAGACGCCCGGCAGCACGGACGGGCTGGGCGCCGGGTCGGGCGAGGCACCTTCGCCGCCCTTGCCGCCCCGGGTGCCGCCGTCCTCACCGTCGACGCCGTCGGGCGACGCGACGTCGTCGTCGACCGCGGTCGCGTCGTCCGGCGACCGGTCCGGGGACGACGAGGCCGTGCCGTCGCCGTCCGCGGGCTCGCCCGTCGAGCCGTCCGAGCCCTCCGAGCCCTTGCTCGGCTGCGTCCCGGGTGGCGCCTCGTCGGCGCGGATCCGCTCCCAGATCGCGTCGGCCTCGGACGTCCACACGACGCGGTTGGGGTCGCCGGGCGCCGGCGCCACCGGCACCGACGTGAAGACGATGCGCGCCGGGTCGATGTCGCGGATGCTCCACGCGAGGCCCGCGAGCGCCGTCGGGCTGGCCAGGTCGGGGTCGGTGGAGATGGAGCCGAGGATCTCGCGGACCATGCGGTACAGCCGCGGCGAGTCGGTGATGAGGTTCTGCGACAGGATCTCGCGCATCGCGGCGTCGAAGAACGCCTGCTGCCGCTCGATGCGCTTGAGGTCGCTGCCGAGCTCCAGGCCCATGCCCTCGCCCTTGCGGGCGCGCAGGAAGTTGATGGCGGTGTACCCGTCGAGCTTCTGCTTCCCCTCCGGCAGGTCGAGGTCCACGCGCTCGCCGCGCACCGGCTCGGGCAGGCACATCGTGACCCCGCCGATCGCGTCGACGACGCCGATCACGCCGGTCATCTGCACCACGACGTGGTCGGAGACGCGCACCCCGGTGAGCTTCTCGACGGTGCGGATGGTGCAGGCGGCCGCGCCGGTGACGTCCTTGTCCGGCCCGCCGCCGAGGGAGAAGGCGGAGTTGAACATGGCGTTCGACTGCGGGGCGGTCTCGCCACCGCCGGGGAGCTTGCAGGCGGGGATGTCGACGAGGGAGTCGCGCGGGATGGAGACGACCTCGATGCGGCTGCGGTCCCCGGACAGGTGCACCAGCAGCGTGGTGTCGGAGTGGAACTCGTCGCCCGCCCCGGCGATCTCGGCGTTGGCCTCGTCGCGGAAGTCCGTGCCCATCACGAGGATGTTGAGGTCCTTGCCGGCGAACGGGTCGCTGGGGTCCTGCTCGGCCGGGACCGCGGGCGGGCGGTCGCCGCCGGCGAGGAGGTCGTCGACGTCGGAGACGCCGATCTGGGAGCGCAGGTCGACGAACGTCGCGGCCGCGGCCGCCGCCACGAACGCCACCACCGCGGTGACGACGAGGGCGATCGAGCGGACGACCCGGTGCGAGGCGAGGCTGGTCGCGTGCCGTGGCAGGGTCCGCACAGCGCGAGCCTAGGCCCTGAGCAGCGCGTTCGCGCGAGGGGCGGCCCCGCCGGCGGCGGGGTCACCCCTCGCGCGAGGGGTCAGCGCCGGGCCGCGACGGCGTCGGCGGCGAGGCCCGGCTGGTCCGAGAACACGCCGTCCAGCCCGGTGTCGAGGAACACGTCGAGCTCGCCGGCCAGGTCGCCGCGCTCGGCAGGGTCCGCCGAGGTGCGGAGCTCGGCCGGCAGGAACTGGTTCTCGGCACGGAACGTCCAGGCGTAGGCCTCCAGCCCTGCACGGTGCGCGTCGCGGACCACGGACGTCGGCTCGCCGAGCGTGCCGTCGGCGGTGCGCGGGACCACCACGTTCTTCTCCAGGCTCACGATGTCGGCGTACCGGGCCAGGTCGCGCAGGCCGCGCGGGGTGACGAGGTCGGCGTAGGTGCGCGGGTCGCCCGCGGCCACCAGGTCGTACGGCGCCCCGCTCGCGGAGACGTTGAGCGCGAGGCGCACGTCGGTGCGCCGGTCGAGCTCGCGCAGGTTGGTGGTCTCGAAGGACTGCACGACGACGGGGGCGCGCCGCGAGTCGAGGCCGTTCGCGGCGAGCTCCGCCACGAGCGGACCCGTCAGCGGCAGCCCGATCGACGCGGAGTACGTGGGGTGCTTGGTCTCCGGCGCCACGCCGACGGGCTGCCCGTCGCACGTCTCCGAGTGGCGGGCGAGGTCGAGGACCTCGTCGAGGGTGGGCACCTGGTAGAGCCCGTCGTAGGCCGTGTTGCCGGGTCGCAGCTCGGGCAGCCGCTCCGTGGCGCGCAGCGTCCGCAGCTCGGCGAGCGTGAAGTCCTCGGTGAACCAGCCCGTGACCGCCCTCCCGTCGATCGTCTTCGTGGTGCGGCGGTCGGCGAACTCGGGGTGGTCGGCCACGTCGGTCGTCCCGCCGATCTCGTTCTCGTGCCTCGCCACCAGGACGCCGTCCTTGGTCGGCACGACGTCCGGCTCGATGACGTCCGCGCACTGCAGGATCGCCTGCTCGTAGGCGGCGAGCGTGTGCTCGGGCCGGTCGCCGGAGGCACCGCGGTGCCCGACGACGGTGACGCCGTCGTCCCGGGTGCGCTGCTTCTCCAGGTCGATCACGACCATCTCGGTGTCGTCCGGGGTCCCGGGGTTGCGGGCCGCGTTGCCGGGGTAGTTGTTGTCGTTACCGATGAGGATGCGGCCGTCGCGCAGTCGCAGCACCGTCTCGAACGACTGCACGGGCAGCGCGTACGTCTCGCCCAGGCCGTAGCCCTCCCCCGCGTCGATGCCGTCAGGGTTCTCCACCCGCAGCGCGTCGAGGACGAGCTCCTTGCGCAGGTACCCCCTACCACCCGCGCCTTCCCGGTCCGTCTCGCTCAGGTCGATCTCGTAGACCCGCTTGGTCACCGAGGCGGGCCCTTCGAAGTCGTCGCGCTCCACGACCCAGAACGAGTCCTTGCCGACGGCGAACGCGTCGCCGAGCACGTTGGCCTCCTGATCGGCCTGGTAGTCCCAGGTGCGGCCGGTGTACGCGCCGCGGCGGGTGTCGAACTCGTGGATCACCCGACGGCGCTGGTCCGCGTCGCCGACGACCGCCCCCTCGAGCACGGGGTACAGGTAGCGCCCGCCCTTCACCCCGGCCATCGCCTGTTCTGCGGCGAGCGCAGCCCGCCCGGCAGCTCGTACGGCTCCTCCAGGAGCGTGCCGTCCGCGTCGAAGTGCAGCAGGAACGGGCCGAACTCCTCGCCCACCCACAGCGTGCCGTCGGCGGCGCGCACCACGGACTCGACGTCGAAGTCGGCGCCGGTGAGCAGCCGCTCCTCGGTGTCGCCGTGGACGATGTCGAAGTCCAGCACGCGGTTCTCGTCGTTGTAGGAGATGTGGTCGAGCACCTCGATGGCGCCCGAGCCGGAGCCCTTGCGCCCCGTGTCCCAGTCCGGCTTCACGAGGTAGCTGCGCAGCAGGAAGTCCGCGGAGTTGCCCTGGCTGCCGAAGCCGTTGTCCGGCTGCGCCCAGAACGTGCCGTCGCCGTTGTCGACCATCGCCGAGAAGCCCGGGATCACCTGGCCGTCCCAGGGGCCCTGCCGGCCGTTGGCGGCGGAGGCCTGCGCCCCGGACGCCGGCCCCTCGGCGAGGAAGTCCGCGGACAGCGTCGCGCGGCCCTCGAGGGTCGGCACGAGGTGGGTCGTGACCCGGCCGTGCCGGTCGGGCCCGTGCGGCCGGTCGTCGTGGCGGCCGCCCGCGACGGCGGCGGCACCCGCGGTGGTGAGCGCGACGGCGGCGGCGGTCCCGACCGCGGCGGCGCGGAGCAGCAGTGATCGACTCATGGCCCGATCCCAGCGACGCTCCGCGACGCCCCGCCCAACCCCGGATGAACCCTGACCGTCCGCTGGATGACGTTCCCGTGCCGGCCCGGGGCCGCACCGGCCTCCCGAGCGATGCCTAGATCTGCTAGGTTCGGCATCCCTAGCAGATCTAGACATAGGAGCCCTCGGTGCGCTTCGACAAGGACCTGGTGGCGGCGTCCGCCACCCCGCTCGTGCTCGGCATCCTGGCCGAGGGCGAGTCGTACGGGTACGCCATCCTCAAGCGGGTCACGGAGCTCTCCGGCGGCCGCATGCAGTGGACCGACGGGATGCTCTACCCCCTGCTGCACCGGCTCGAGCGCGTGGGCCTCGTCGTCGCGACCTGGGGCACCTCCGAGGCCGGCCGGCGCCGCAAGCACTACGCCCTCACCCCCGCCGGGCGGGACGCGCTGGCCGAGCGGCAGGAGCAGTGGTCCGTCGTCGCCGACGTGCTGCAGCAGGTCTGGCGGTCGGCCCAGCAGGCGGCCCAGACCCCCGCCCGCCCCGCCGTCGCGGAGGGGTGGGCCTGATGGCCGAGCGCGAGCACGATCACGAGCGGCTCGAGGCGCAGATCGACCAGTGGCGCTGGTACGTGCAGCGTCACCGCGCCATCTCGCCCGCCGACGTGGACGAGATGGAGGACCACCTGCGCGGCCGGGTCGACGACCTCACCGCGACCGGCCTCGACGACGACGAGGCGTTCCTCGTCGCGGTGCGCCGGATGGGCAACCTGGACGCCGTCTCGCGCGAGTTCGCCCGGGAGCACTCGGAGCGGCTGTGGAAGCAGCTCGTCCTCGTGCCGGACGGTCCTCCGCGGGAGTCGGCGCCCGCCTGGCGCGAGCTCGCCGTCGTCCTCGCGCTCGCCGTCGGCGCGGGGATCGCCATGAAGGTCGCGCTCGCCGCGTTCGACACGGACTCGGCGCTGCTGCGCAACGTCCCCCTCATGACGGCGCCGTTCCTGGCCGCCTACTTCGTCTGGAAGCGCCGCGTGACCTGGCGCGTGGTCGCCGCCCTGCTGGTCCCGTACGCGCTGCTCGCCGTGGTGCTCAACGTCTATCCGTACGTCGACACCGGCTCGACCGTGGTGCTCGCGGCGATCCATGCCCCCGTGGTGCTGTGGGCGCTGGTCGGCGTCGTCTACGTGGGCGGCCGGTGGCGGGACCAGGACCCGCGGATGGACTTCGCGCGCTTCACCGGCGAGCTCGTCGTGTACGTCACGCTGCTCGCGATCGGCGGCGCGGTGCTGCTGGGCCTCACGGCCGCGACCCTGAGCCTCGTCGGCGTGGACATCGAGCCCGCGATGGAGGACTGGATCATGCCCTTCGCGGTGCCGGGCGCCGTCGTCGTGGGCGCGTGGCTCGTCGAGGCGAAGCAGGACGTGGTGGAGAACATCGCGCCCGTGCTCACCCGCGTCTTCACGCCGCTGACGACGGTGATGCTGCTGGTGACGCTCGTCGTGCTGCTCGGCGCCGGCGGGCTGGCCGACGTCGAGCGCGAGCTGCTCATCCTCATGGACGCGATCCTCGTGCTGGTGCTGTGCCTGCTGCTGTACTCCGTCTCGGCGCGCGACTCGCTCGCCCGACCGGGCTGGTTCGACGGGCTGCAGCTGGTGCTCGTCGCGGCCGCGCTCGCGGTGGACGCCGTCGCGCTGACCGCGATGCTCACCCGCATCGCCGAGTTCGGCTTCAGCCCCAACAAGGTGGCCGCGCTGGGGCTCAACCTGCTGCTCCTGGTGCACCTGGCCCGGTCCGGGCTGCTCCTGCTCGGCTTCCTGCGCGAGCGGCAGCCGTTCGGCGCACTCGTCCGGTGGCAGACCCGCTTCCTGCCCGTCTACGCGGTGTGGGCGGCGCTCGTGGTGGTGGCCTTCGGGCCGGTCTTCGGCTTCGCCTGAGTCGCCAGCCGAGCGGTCGGCCTCACCGAGCCAGCGACATCGGCGGCCGGAAATCGGTCGCGACGCGCCCGCGCATCATGGTCGGATCGAGCGGTGAACCCCGACTTCTTGCGGGCCAGGCTGCCGGACCTGTTGGCCCAGGTGTGGGACACGGAGGTGCGCGCCTCCTGGCCCGTCACCGACGGGATGAACTCCGTGACCACGGGACTCGACCTCCCCGGCGGCCGGTACATCGCGAAGTGGGTGCCCAGAGCGCAGGCCAGTGCGCTCGCCCGGGGCGCGCGCACTGCGTGGGAACTGGCCGAGCGCGGGGTGCGTTCCGGCCGCCCCTTGCTGCGGCCCGATGGCGCGCTCACCGCCCCTGCCTGGGGCGGCGAGCTCGTGGTCCTCGAGGAGGTGCCCGGGGTCCCGCTGACAGCGTCGGCGCAAGACCAGCGCGCTTGGGGCCGGGCGCTCGGCCGCGTCCACGCGCTGGCCACACGCCCGGCGCGACCATCCTTCGCGAGCTGGCTCGAGGACGCTGCGCGCGACGTCGCGCCGGACGACTGGGTACGCCGGGCCCTGGACGTGGTGCTTCGCGAGCACGAGCGCCTCCCTACTCTGACGTGGGTGCAGCTGCACACCGATCCAGCTCCAGAGGCGTTTCTGCGCGACAAGGACGGCGACGTCGGCGTCGTCGACTGGACGGGTTCGACGCCCGGCCCCGCCCTGTACGACGTTGCATCGGCGCTCATGTACGCAGGGCCGACCTCGGGCGCGGCCCTGGTCGAGGGCTACCGCGAGGAGTCGGCGGTGCCCGCGGCAGAACTGCGCCACCACCTCGGCGCGTTCAGCCGGTTCCGGGCGGCGGTCCAGGCCGCCTACTTCGCTCGCCGGGTGGCGGAGCGAGACCTCACAGGAATCGCGTCGCAGGACGACAACGCCCGCGGCCTGGCCGACGCGCGAGGAATGCTCCGCCTGCTCGGCGTGCCCGTCGAGGCATGACCCCGACTCAGGCCAGCTTGACCCAGCCGTCGCGGCGGTAGGCCGGCGTCGCGAAGCCGAGCACGGCGAGCGCGCAGGCCAGCGCGGCGAGCATCACCCAGGACATCGCGACGGCGTCGCCGCCGAGCACGCCGACCAGCGGGGAGACGAGGCCGGCGACGCCGGACTGCACGGCGCCGATGACGGCGGCGGCGGTGCCGGCGCGCTCGCCGTGCCGGGACAGCGCGATGGCCGAGGCGTTGGCGGGGATGAGCCCCTGGAAGGCGAGCACGACCCACAGCACGGCGAGGAGGCCGATCAGCCCGCCGGCCCCGGTGAGGGCCACGACCAGCAGCCCGACCGCGACCACGCCCTGGATCGCGAGAGCGGCGCGCAGCAGCCGGATGGGCGCGACGCGACGCACGAGGGCCGCGTTCACCTGGGCGGACAGCACCAGGCCCAGCCCGTTGACGGCGAACAGCACGGAGAACTGGCTGTGGCTGAGGCCGTAGCCCTCCTGGAAGATGAACGGCGAGCCGACGACATAGCTCATCAGCACGGCCTGCCCGAGCCCCGGGATGACGGCGAGCGCCATGAACTGCTTGTCCCGGATCAGCGTGCGGTAGCCGGCGAAGACGCCGCGCGCGCCGCCGGTCTGCCGGCGCGCGGCGGGCAGCGTCTCCGGCATGAACCGCCACACGACCAGGCCCATCGCCACGCCCGCGAGCGCGAGGAACCCGAACACCCAGCGCCAGCCGGCCGCGGCGGCGACGGCGGAGCCGAAGGTCGGCGCCAGCATCGGCGCGACACCGATGACGAGCATCAGGCGGGACAGGATGCGCGCGGCCTCGGCGCCGACGAACCGGTCGCGCACGACCGCCATCGCCGCGACGCCGCAGGCGGCGTTGAAGAAGCCCTGCAGGAGGCGCAGGCCCACGAGGACCGTCATGTTCGGCGCGAACGCGCACAGGACCGACGTGACCACGTGCAGCGCCAGCCCCCACATGAGGGGCGCGCGCCGCCCGAAGCGGTCCGACAGCGGCCCGATGGTGAGCTGCCCCAGCGCGCCGCCGATGAGCATCACGGAGACGGACAGCTGCGCGAACGAGGCGGAGGAGCCCAGGTCGGCCGCCACCTCGGGCAGCGACGGCAGGTACATGTCGACGGTGAACGCCGGCAGCGCCGCGAGCGCCCCGAGCATGATGACCCAACGGTACGGAGAGCGGGCGCGCGGGAGTCTCGCGGAGTCGTCGGGCATGGCCCCGATCCTATCGAATCGTTACGACCGCGCCCAGGGGGAATCCGCCGGCCACGCGGACGGGTGTCGGTGGGATGCGTCACGATGGACCCATGTGCGGCCGCTACGCGTCCTTCCGTGACGCCCAGGACATCGCCGACGACCTCGCCGTCGCCGAGATCGCGGAGGACGCGCGCCTCCTGCCCCCGTCGTGGAACGTCGCGCCCACCGACCCCGTGCGCATCGTCGTCGAGCGCCCGCAGCGGCTCGAGGGCGGGCAGACCGGGGAGATCACCCGATCGCTGCGGCTGGCGCGCTGGGGGCTCGTGCCGTCGTGGGCCAAGGACCCGTCGATCGGCGCGCGCATGATCAACGCCCGCACCGAGACCCTGCTGGACAAGTCCGCGTTCGCGAAGCCCCTCGGCGTCCGACGCTGCCTGCTGCCGGCCGACGGCTACTACGAGTGGCGCAAGCTCGAGCTGCCGCCCGGCGCGCCCGCGAGGTCCAAGGTGCCCAAGCAGCCCTACTGGATACACCCGGACGACGGCGGCGTCGCGGCGCTCGCGGGTCTGTACGAGTTCTGGCGGGACCGCACCAAGGCGGACGACGACCCGGACCGCTGGCTGGTCTCCGCGACCGTGATCACCACGGCGGCGTCGCAGGACCTGGAGCGCATCCACGACCGCATGCCCGTGGTGCTGCCGCGCGCGTCGTGGGACGCCTGGCTCGACCCCGCCGTCGGTGCCGAGCAGGCGATGGGCATCGTCACGGGCCCGCAGGTCGGCATGGCCACGCGCCCCGTCGGCGACGCCGTGGGGTCGGTGCAGAACAACCGGCCCTCGCTCCTGGACGTCGACCCCGACCCGCGGGACCCGGACGTGGTCACCGCGGGCCGGGGATGACCACGCTCAGGCCCCGCCGGTCACCGCGACCTCCTGCCCGGTGATGCCGGTGTTCGCGGCCGACCCGAGATAGACGATCGCGTTCGCCACCTCGCGGGCCTCCAGGAGGCGGCCGAGGGCCGAGCGCCCGGCGTAGCCGTCGCCGAAGGCGTCGGTGATCATCCCGTTGCGCACGGTCCGGGTCAGCGCCGGCAGCACGACGTTCGAGAGGATGTCGCCGTCCTGGCCGAGCGCGAAGGCGACGGTGCGGCTGAAGCCGTGCAGCGCGGCCTTCGCCGTCGCGTAGTACTCCGTCCCCGCCTCCCCGTCGCGCACGAGGGTGGACGACAGGTGCACCAGCCTGCCCCAGCGCTGCTCGCGCATGGCCGGTGCCACCGCGCGCGTCAGCCGCACGGCGCCCTCGACGTTGCTGCGGACGACGTCCAGCCAGGCGGCGTCCGGCTGGTTCTCGAAGCCGCGCGGGCCGTCGGGGTCCGGAGGGCCCCACGTGACCGCGTTGTTGACGAGCACGTCGATGCGCCCGGTCCACGCGAGCACGGCGTCCCGCAGGCCGTCGGCGGCGCCGTCCTCGGTCTGGTCGTAGCGGACGACCAGCGCCCTCCCGCCGATCTCCTCGGCGACGCGGGCGGCGTCGTCCTTCGACTCGCGGTAGGTGACGACGACGTCGGCGCCCTCCGCGCCGAACTGGGCGGCGACGTGCCGCCCGATCCCACCGGACGCGCCCGTGACGACGACGGTGCGCCCCTGCAGTCCCAGGTCCATGCTGTGCTCCTCGATGCCGGTCGGTGCGTCGGTCACCGGGCGGTGCCCGACGCCCACCACCGTCGCCCGCCCGCCACGACGCGGGGAGGCCGCCGTGAGACTGGCCGCGCCAGGGCCACCCTGAGGTGACCGCGCGCACCTACGCTGGCCGCATGACCGACCGCGACCTCGGCTCGTTGCTGCGCGCGTACCGCGAGGACGTCCGCCCGCGGGACGTCGGCATGCCCGACGGCGGGCGCCGCCGGACCCCCGGCCTGCGCCGCGCGGAGCTCGCGGTGCTCGCCGGCGTGAGCGTCGAGTACCTGACCCGCCTGGAGCAGGGCCGCGACCGCCACCCGTCGCCCGCCGTGGTGGGCTCGCTCGCCGACGCGCTGCGGCTGGGCTACGACGAGCGGCGGGTGCTGCTGCTCGCCTCGAAGGACGCGCAGGGCACGGGCGTCTGCCTCGCCACGGTGCCCGACGAGGCCGTCCCGGCGGCGACGCGCGCCACCCTGGCCCGGCTCGCCCCGACCCCCGCCGTCCTGCTCGACCGCCTGGGCACCGTGATGGACAGCACGCCCGCCTACCGGGCGCTCCTCGCCCCGACCGGGCTCTTCGACCACGACCGGCCCCGCCTCGCGCCCGTGGTCCTCGGGGACCCGCGCGCCCGCGACGTCTTCCCCGACTGGGACGCCGTCGCCGACCGCGTGGTGGCCGACCTGCAGCGCGAGTCCGTGCCGTCCGACCCCGCGCTCGCGGAGCTGGCGGACGCCCTCACCGTGCTGGCCGGTGCCGCGTTCACGGAGCGGTGGGTGCGCCCCGTCGCGGACCGCGGGCGGGCAGCCGTCCTGCGCATGGTGCACCCGACCGCCGGCGCGCTCCGGGTCGAGCCGCAGGTGCTCGCGCCGCGCGGTGGCGACCATCTGCGCATCGAGCTGCTGCTCCCGGCGGACCCGGCGACCGACCGGGCGCTCGACGACCTGGCCGCGGGCGACCGGACGTTGCGCGTGGTGCGCGGCGACGCCTCCTGACGGGAGGGACGGGTCAGGCGCCGGTGTACGCGCGCTGCAGCCGCACCGGCGTGATCTCGCCGATGCCCTGCACCTCCTGCGGCGGCTGCGCGGTCAGGGCGTAGCGGGACGACGACGCGAGCAGGGACGCCGTGTGCGGGTCCACCAGCACGGTGGCCGGCTCGGCGAGCTCGGTGATGCGGGAGGCGAGGTTGACGTCGGAGCCGAACACGTCGCCGAACCGCGACAGCACCCGCCCCCACACGAACCCGACGCGCACGGGGATCTCCGGGTCGGTGGCGTGCGGGGCCGCAAGGCCGAGCGCCACCTCGGCGCCCGTGGTCACGTCGTCGGCCACGAACAGCACCGCGTCGCCGATCGTCTTGACCACGCGGCCGCCCGCCTCGGTGATCACGTCGCGCGCCCGGGACTCGAAGAGCTGCACGAACTCCGACAGCTCCTGCGACCCGAGGCCGGCGGTGCGCTTGGTGAACGACACGATGTCCGCGAAGCCGACGGCGCGCGGCAGCGGCAGCTCGTCGTCGTGCGCCTCCTGCGTGCCGCGGCGCGCTCCCCCGAACTCGGTGGCCAGCCGCCCCGTGAGCGCGGCGAGCTGGCGGCGCCAGGCGTGCTCGAGCTGCCGGGAGAGCTGGGAGGTGAGGTCCGGCATGCGGTCGATGGCGGCGAGCCGCGCGCTCACGTCGTCCAGGTCGTCGCGGCGGCTGAGGTGCTCGACGAACGCCTCCACCTGCCACAGCGCCAGCCGGTCCGTGGTGTGCCCGAGGGAGCGGATGAGCGTCATCTGGGCCTGCTCGTCCAGCCGCTCGGCGTGCACCAGCTCGCCGATCTCGCGCAGCGCCTGCATGTCCGCGTCCGTGAACCCCACCTCGGTGGGGTGCGTGACGGGCAGCCCCAGCCAGCGCCAGTAGTTCTCGATGAACTCCTGCGACAGCCCGGTGCCCTCCACGAGGTCCGACAGCGTGTACCGGCGCGGGCCGCCGAGGATCGCCTCGTCCAGCCTGGCCGCGGTGTTCCCCGCCCGCCGGGCGTCGTCGTCCGTCGGCAGACCTGGTCCCGTCGTGGTGTCGCTCGTCACGCCCCCACTGTAGTCAGCGCGGGCTGTGCCCCGGCTGGGAGCGGCGCAGGTGGTGCACGTCGCCGGCGGTGACGACCCGCTCTCCCGCGTCGGTCCCCAGCACCAGGCCGCCGTCGGCGTCGATCCGCAGCGCCTCGCCCGCCACGACGTCGGCGCCGCCGGCCAGCTCGGCCCGCACCGGGTGACCGAGCGTGGCCGACCGGGCCGTGTACTCGGCCGCGAGCCCCGCCCCGGCGGCGTCGCCCCCCGCGGCCTCCAGCCGGGCGACGGCGTCCGCGAGCTCGCGCAGGAGCGTCCCGAGCAGGGCGCCGCGGTCGGCCCGCACCCCCGCGAGCGCCAGCGACGTCGCGGTCGGCACGGGCAGCTCGGCGGCGGACTGGTCCACGTTCAGCCCGACGCCGACGACGACCCCCGGTGCGTCGGCGCCCGGCGGGCCGGCGGCCGGCACCACCTCGGCCAGCACGCCCGCCACCTTGCGGAACGGCCCGAGCCCGGCCGCGTCGGCGGCGGCCGGCAGCAGCACGTCGTTGGGCCACTTCACCGCGGCGCCTGGTACCCCGGCGGCGTCGACCGCGCGCGCGACGGCGAGGCCGGCGAGCAGCGGCAGCCAGCCCAGCCGGTCGGGCGCGAGCCGCGGGCGGAGCAGCACGGAGACGGTGAGCGCGGCGCGCGGCGGCGTCTCCCAGGCCCGGCCCGCACGTCCTCGTCCGGCGACCTGGTGCTCGGCGACCAGGGCCGCGGGCGCGGGCCACTCCTCCGGTGCCCGCCGCACCGCGTCGACCAGGTCGGCGTTCGTGGACCCGGAGACGTCGACGACGTCGAGGCGGGCGAGAGGGCCGGCCGGCGCGAGCAGGCCCCGGCGCAGGGTGGGGAGGTCGAGGGCGGCCCGGCGAGGCGCGGGGGGAGGGTCGTGGCTCACGCCCCGATCGTGCCGCATCCATTCCCCGCCGGCCCTTTGTGGGGTCCCTCCAAAGAATCCGGGCGGGCCGCAGCCTGTCGCGCATCGATGCGTGGCAACCCACCAACTAGGGTCGGTCGGGTGAACGACGCCACCACCGCAGCCGTCCCGGCGACCACCGGCACCGCCGCCAAGCTCGCCGACCTCGAGCGCCGCCGGGCCGAGGCCGTGACCGACGCCGAGGAGAAGGCGAAGGCGCGCCAGCACCCGCGCGGCAAGAAGACGGCCCGCGAGCGCATCGAGGCGCTGCTGGACGAGGGCAGCTTCGTCGAGCTCGACGCCCTGGCCATGCACCGCAGCCGCAACTTCGGGCTGGACAAGCGGCGCGTCGCGGGCGACGGCGTCGTGACCGGGCACGGGACGATCGACGGTCGCCAGGTGTGCGTGTTCAGCCAGGACTTCACCGTCTTCGGCGGCTCCCTCGGCGAGGTGCACGGCGAGAAGATCGCCAAGGTCCAGGACCTCGCGCTGCGCACGGGCGTGCCGATCATCGGCATCTCGGACGGCGGCGGCGCGCGCATCCAGGAGGGCGTGGCCGCGCTCACCCAGTTCGCGGAGATGTTCCGGCGCAACGTCGCGGCCTCCGGCGTGATCCCGCAGATCTCGCTCATCCTCGGCCCCAGCGCGGGCGGCGCCGTCTACTCCCCCGCCCTGACCGACTTCATCGTCATGGCGGACGGCACGTCCAACATGTTCATCACCGGCCCGGACGTGATCCGCACCGTGACCGGCGAGGACGTCGACTTCGAGACCCTGGGCGGCGGGCGCACGCACAACGCGACGTCGGGCGTGGCGCACTACCTGGGCGCGGACGAGGACGACGCCATCGACTACGTGCGACACCTGGTGGGCTACCTGCCGCAGAACAACCTCGGCGACGCGCCGTCGTTCCCGCCCGAGGACGAGACGCCGCTGGAGGTCACCGAGGACGACGAGGCCCTCGACGTCATCGTCCCCGACAGCGACAACCAGCCCTACGACATGCGGGCCGTCGTGGAGGCCGTCCTCGACCCGGAGTCCTTCCTCGAGGTGCAGCCGCTGTTCGCGCAGAACGTGCTGATCGGCTTCGGCCACGTGGAGGGGCAGTCGGTGGGCATCATCGCCAACCAGCCGCTGTCCATGGCGGGCACCCTCGACATCGACGCCGCGGAGAAGGCGGCGCGGTTCGTGCGCACGTGCGACGCGTTCAACCTGCCCGTGCTGACCTTCGTCGACGTGCCCGGCTTCCTGCCCGGCGTCGGGCAGGAGCACCAGGGCATCATCCGCCGCGGCGCCAAGCTCATCTACGCGTACGCCGAGGCCACCGTGCCGCTGGTCACCGTCATCACGCGCAAGGCGTACGGCGGCGCGTACATCGTCATGGGTTCCAAGCAGCTCGGCGCGGACGTCAACCTCGCGTGGCCGACGGCGCAGGTCGCGGTCATGGGCGCGTCGGGGGCGGTGAACATCCTGCAGCGCTCGGCGCTCAAGGAGGTCGCGGAGTCCGGCGGCGACGTCGAGGCGGAGCGCCAGCGCCTCACCGACGAGTACACCGAGGCGATCGTCAACCCGTGGGACGCGGCCGAGCGCGGCTACGTGGACGCGGTCATCCGCCCGTCGGAGACGCGCGTCCAGGTCGTGCGCGCGCTGCGCGCCCTGCGCACCAAGCGCGCCAGCCTGCCGCCCAAGAAGCACGGCAACATCCCCCTGTGACACCGTCGGTGGTTGAGCACCGTCGAAACCGGGAAGAATGAGCAGATGAGCCACGAGGACGCCACGCACGGACCCGCCCCGCTGGGGTCGGTCGACCCCGAGCCGATGCACCGCGCCGTCGACGCGCTGGCGGCCGCGCTGCACGAGTACGTCCAGACCGCGGTCGGCGTCCGCGCCGAGTTCGGCGCCTCCGAGGCGGACGAGGACCCGCGGGTGCTCGCGCTGGAGAGCCGGGTGGGCACCCTCAACGCCGCCGTCTTCGACGCGCTGCACGACGGCCTGGGCATGCACCCCGACCTCACGAGCTCGGTGTGGGAGGGCGACGACGAGGAGCCCGAGGACGCGCACGACGCCCCGGAGGGCGCCGTGCCGGCCGAGGTGTTCTACCTCGGCTTCGTCGTGGCCGACCCGGCGCCCGGCTCGCCCGGCACCCTGGACGGCGTCGTCGAGCTGCTGGACGAGGCCGGCGGCGACGTCGCGCAGCGCCTGTTCGACGGCGGCTACGAGGTCGCGGAGTGGGCGACGTCGCGCGGTGCGGCGGTGGAGTTCGGCGACGACGACCTCGACGACGAGCTGGACGACGATCTCGACGACGATCTCGACGGCGGCGACGGCGACGACCCGCTCGGGGGTGCGCGATGAGCGACGAGGTGCGCGTGGTGCGCGGGCGGCCCGACGACGTCGAGGTCGCCGCGCTGGTCGCCGGGCTCGCGGCGGTCGCGTCGGCGAGCGGCCTGCCCGACGACGAGGCCCCCGTCGAGGAGTGGACCAACCGCGCCCGCACGGTGCGCGGCAACGGCGCCGGGGTGACCGCGAAGAGCTTCGGCGGTCGCTGGGGCCGCCACAACGCCGACGCGTGGCGCTGGAGCCTGCACTCGTGAGCGTCGTCTGGCAGCAGGTCGAGGGCCCCGACGACGTCGACGCGCCGCTGGCGGAGCTGCCCGCTCCCCCGCGCCCGGGCTGGCTGCGGCGGTGGCTGTGGGCGCCCGCCCTGGTGGTGACCGCGGGCCTCTACGTGCTGCGACGCACGATCGAGGACCCGTCGGGCGAGCTCGAGCTCTGGCTGTTCATGGGCATGCTCGCCGGCCTCATGGTCACCGCCGTCGCCGCCCTGGTCCGCTACCGGGACGACCAGCGCCGGGCCACGGAGGGCCGCGACGCCGCCGCGTTCGGCACCGACGCGCGGTCGGCCACGGGGTCGGTGTCGGTGAACGAGCGCCGCACGGCCTCCGGCCTCCTGCTCAGCGGCGTGGTGTCCTACCCCACGGACGACGGCACCGCCGACCGAGCCTTCTCGCACCTGGTACGCCGCGACGAGGAGGAGCAGCACCCGCCGCCGCGCGACGGCGATCCGGTCGCCGTCTGGTGGTCCCCGGGCACCGAGACGGTCGTGGTGCGGTACCACCGCGACT
This sequence comes from Isoptericola sp. NPDC057391, assembly GCF_042668085.1. Taxonomy (NCBI): domain Bacteria; kingdom Bacillati; phylum Actinomycetota; class Actinomycetes; order Micrococcales; family Promicromonosporaceae; genus Isoptericola; species Isoptericola sp. NPDC057391. Next base: position 34,460 of record NZ_JBHVBO010000006.1, read on the forward strand.
GGGCCGACGCGGTCCGGCGCCGCACCCGCAGGAGCTGACGCCTCAGCGCGACGCGCGGCCCGCCGCGAACAGCCGGCACGCGTGCGCGGCGGTGCGCTCCAGCTCCATCACGGCGTCGCGGGAGAGCTCCGCGAGCGTGCGCGGCCCCGGCGCGAGGGAGAACGCTGCGGCAATCCCGGCGTCCGCGACCTGGGCCGGCGCGAGCTCCACGCCGCCCGCCACCACGACGACCGCCGCGCGCCCCGCCACCAGCCGCACCACGGTGTCCACGACCTTGCCGTGCAGCGACTGCTCGTCCAGGCGGCCCTCCCCGGTGAGCACGAGGTCGGCGCCCTCGAGCGCCGCGGCCAGGCCCACCGCCTCGGCGACCAGCTCCCCGCCGGGCAGCAGCTCGGCGCCGAGCGCGGCGGACAGGCCCACCGGCAGCCCGCCGGACGCCCCCGCGCCGGGGACGTCGCGGGCGTCGTGACCGGTCGCGACGGCGAGCGCGTCGGCGAGGTGCGCGAGCCCGTCGTCGAGCACCGCCACGTCCTGCGGCGTCGCACCCTTCTGCGGCCCGAAGACGGCGGCCGCGCCGCGCGGCCCGAGCAGCGGGTTGTCGACGTCGCACGCGATGCGCCACCGCAGGGCGCGGGCGCGAGGGTCGAGACCGTCCAGGTCGATCCGGGCGAGCGAGCGCAGACCACCGCCGCCGGGCGCCACCGCCGCCCCGTCCGCGTCGAGCAGGGCCGCGCCGAGCGCCTCGAGCACGCCCGCGCCGCCGTCGGTCGTGGCGGACCCGCCGACGAACAGCACGACCTCCTCGGCCCGCGGGGCGGCCTCGAGGGCGGCGAGCACCACGGTGCCGACGCCGTGGCTCGTCGCGTCCAACGGGCGCAGCGCGACGTCCGACACCTTGGGCAGGCCGTACGCCTCCGCGGCCTCGACCGCGAGGGTGCGGCCGTCGGGCGAGACTCCGTAGCGTGCCGTGGTCGGGCGGCCCAGCGCGTCGGTCGTGGCGCACGACCGTGGCTCCTCGCCCCACGCCCCGAGGATCGCGTCGAGCGTGCCCTCGCCGCCGTCCGCGAACGGCACGGCGCGCACGTCGGCGTCGGGGCCCAGCGCTGCGCGGGCGCCGGCCGCGAGCGCCCCGGCCACCTGCGTCGCGGTGGCGCTGCCCTTGAACGAGTCGGGAGCGACCACGACGCGGAGCGGCGGGTGGGCGGTGGCGGCATTCACGTCTTCGTGCACGGGCACAGACCGTACCCGGCCGGCCGGAAAGACGGCGCGGCGTCTCGGGGCGGGTCGATAGGGTGCGTGCTGTGACCTCGAGCACCCTCACCCCGCCCCGCACCCCTTCCGCGGTCGACGCCGTCGCCGACGCCTACGTCGCCCGGTCCGCCGGGCTCGACCCGCTGCTCGCCACCGCGATCGGCCTGCCGGGTCACGACCACCGCATGACCGACCTGTCCCCCGCCGGGCACGAGGCGCGGGCCGAGTCCGACCGCGCCGTGCTGCGCGAGCTGGACGCGGCGGAGCGCGACGGCGGACCGCTCGACGACGTCGACCGCGTCACCCTGGCCGCGATGCGCGAGCGCGTGGGGCTGGCGCTCGAGCTGCACGACGCGGGCGAGCCGCTGGCGAGCCTCAACAACATCGAGTCGCCGGTGCAGCAGCTGCGCGACGTCTTCGACGTCATGCCCGCGGGCACCGTCGAGGCGTGGGAGAACGTCGCGGCGCGCCTCAACGCCGTGCCCGACGCGATCGAGGGGTACGTCGCGTCGCTCACCGAGGCGGCGCGGCGCGGCCAGGTCGCCGCGATCCGGCAGGTGCGCGAGGGCGTGTCCCAGTCGCGTGAGCTGGCCGGCCTCGACGGGCACGAGTCGTTCTTCGACGGCCTCGTGCGCAGCGACGACGCCGCGGCCGTCCTGGACGAGTCGTCCGCGTGCAGCCTGGTGCGCGCCGAGCTGGAGCGCGGCGCGGCCGCCGCCCGCGGGGCCTACGCCCGCCTCGCCGAGTTCCTCGAGCGCGACCTCGCGCCGCAGGCGCCGGAGCGCGACGCGGTGGGCCGCGACCGCTACGCGCTCTTCTCCCGCGAGTTCCTCGGCGCCGAGGTCGACCTCGACGAGACGTACGAGTGGGGCCTGGACGAGCTCGCCCGCATCGTGGCCGAGCAGGAGGCCGTGGCCCGGCAGATCGCCGGCCCAGGCGCGAGCGTCGAGGACGCCGTCGCGGCCCTGGACGCCGACCCGGCGCGCACCCTGCACGGCACGGACGCGCTGCGGCGCTGGATGCAGGAGACCGCGGACGCGGCGATCGAGGACCTCGCCGGCACGCACTTCGACATCGAGGGCCCGGTGCGCACCATCGAGTGCCGCATCGCGCCGACCCAGACGGGCGGGATCTACTACACGCCCCCGAGCGACGACTTCTCCCGGCCCGGCCGCATGTGGTGGTCCGTGCCCGCCGACGTCACCGAGTTCAACACCTGGCGCGAGAAGACGACCGTCTATCACGAGGGCGTGCCGGGCCACCACCTGCAGTGCGCGGCCGCCGTCGTCGCGCGCGACACCCTCAACTCGTGGCGCCGCCTGATGTGCTGGGTCTCCGGGCACGGCGAGGGCTGGGCCCTGTACGCCGAGCGACTCATGGCCGACCTGGGCCACCTCGACGACCCGGGCGACCGGTTCGGCATGCTCGATGCGCAGCGCATGCGCGCCGCCCGCGTGGTGCTCGACATCGGCGTGCACCTCGGCAAGCCCGCGCCCGAGCAGTGGGGCGGCGGGGTGTGGGACGCGGAGAAGGCGTGGCCGTTCCTCAAGGCGAACGTCAACATGCCGGAGTCGTTCGTGCGCTTCGAGCTCAACCGCTACCTGGGCTGGCCCGGGCAGGCGCCGTCGTACAAGGTGGGCCAGCGGCTGTGGGAGCAGGCGCGCGACGACGCCCGGACGGCGGCGCAGGCGCGGGGCGAGGAGTTCGACCTGCGGGCGTTCCACGCCCGCGCGCTGAGCCTCGGCTCGGTCGGCCTGGACGTGCTGACCGGCGCCCTGCAAGACGCCCGCTGACGCGGCGCACCGGCTCGCTCCCCGCCCCGCATGGAAGGCATCCTCACCGGCTTCGCGATCATCGGCGTGGTCATCGCCGTCGGGTACGTCGCGGCGCGCCTGCGCCTCGGCGGGCCCGACGCCCGGACGGCGCTCAACCGCATCGGGTTCTTCGTCGCCAGCCCCGCGCTGCTGTTCACGGTCATCGCGGGCGCCGACGTCGGCGAGCTCTTCCAGGCGCCGCTCCTGGTGCAGGCGATCGCCGCGGTGTCCGTGGCGGCGGTGTTCGTCGTCGTCAACCTGCTGTGGCTGAGGCGGCCCGCCGCCGAGGCGACGATCGGCGCCGTCTCGGCCGGCTACGTGAACGCGAACAACATCGGCCTGCCCGTGGCCGTGTACGTGCTGGGCGACCCGGCCGCCGTCGTGCCGGTGATCCTGCTGCAGCTGCTGATCCTCGCGCCCGTGACGCTGCTGGTGCTGGACGCCCAGACGTCCGGGCGGGTGTCGGTGCGGTTCGTGCTCGCCCAGCCGGTGCGCAACCCGATCATCCTGGGCTCGCTCGCGGGCGCCGTCGTCTCGCTGACCGGGTGGAGCGTCCCGGCCCCGGTGCTCGCGCCGCTGGAGATCCTCGGCGGCGCGGCCGTGCCGATGATCCTGCTCGCGTTCGGGATGTCGCTGCACGGGTCGCGCCCGTTCCAGCAGCCCGGCGGGCGGACGGCGGTCGTCGTGGCCTCGGTGCTCAAGGCGGCGGTCATGCCCGCGGTCGCGTTCGTCCTCGCCCGGTACGCGTTCGGGCTGGACGCCGCGCAGGTCGCCACGGCGGTGACGCTCGCCGCGCTGCCCGTGGCGCAGAACGTGTACAACTACGCGGCGCGCTTCCGTGCGGGCGAGCTGCTCGCGCGCGACACGATCCTGGTCACGACGGTCGCGTCCCCGGTCGTCCTGCTGGTGTCGTCGTTGCTGCTGCACACCGGCTGACTGGTTAGGGTGCGCACGTGCCTGCCTCCACCGCGCCCGTGCGCCTCGTCCTCGCCTCCCGGTCCCCCGCCCGCCTGGCCACCCTGGCGGCAGCCGGCGTCACGCCGCGGGTCGTCGTCTCCGACGTCGACGAGCCCGCCGTGCTCGACGCGGCGCGCGCCGGGTTCGGCGGCGACCTCGACCCCGCCGACGCCGTCCTCGTGCTGGCCCAGGCCAAGGCGGAGGAGGTCAGCTCCCGCCTCGCGGACGACGACGAGGACGGGGCGTCCGCGCTCGTGCTCGGCTGCGACTCGATGCTCGAGCTGGACGGCACGATCGTCGGCAAGCCCGCCGACGCCGACGAGGCCCGCAGCCGCTGGCGCGCGATGCGCGGCCGGTCCGGGGTGCTGCACACGGGCCACTGGCTCGTGGACGCCCGCGACCCCGAGGACGGCGGCACGGGCGGCACGCTCGGCGCGTCGTCGTCGACCACCGTGCACTTCGCGGACATCGACGACGACGAGATCGACGCGTACGTCGCGTCCGACGAGCCGCTGCACGTCGCGGGCGCGTTCACGATCGACGGCCTCGGCGGCCCGTACGTGGACCGGATCGAGGGCGACCACCACGGCGTCGTCGGCCTGAGCCTGCCGCTGCTGCGGGAGCTGCTCGGCGAGCTGGAGATCCCCTGGCGCTCGCTGCGCGACCCTCGCTGAGCGACGCCCTCGTCGCCGGACGCACTGTCGAAACCACCAACGGCGAGCGCGCCGGACACCCCCTCACCGCCGGGTCCATGTGGGATCCCTCCAAACGGCCCGGATCGTCGTTGGCACCCGGCACAGACTTCGGCGCGGGGGTCCCACGGGTGCCGGAGGACGGCGGCGCACGCGTTACCGTGAGCCGTGCCCACCATCAGCAAGGTCCTCGTCGCGAACCGCGGCGAGATCGCCGTCCGCATCGCCCGTGCCTGCACCGACGCCGGGATCGCCTCGGTCGCCGTCTACGCCGACCCCGACCGGGACGCGCTGCACGTGCGGCTCGCCGACGAGGCGTTCGCGCTGCAGGGCCAGCGCGCCGCCGACACCTACCTCGACATCGAGAAGCTGCTCGACGTCGCGCGCCGCTCCGGCGCTGACGCGGTGCACCCCGGCTACGGCTTCCTGTCGGAGAACGCGCAGTTCGCGCAGGCCGTGCTCGACGCCGGCCTCGTGTGGATCGGCCCGCCGCCCGCGGCCATCGAGTCCCTCGGCGACAAGGTCAGCGCGCGGCACATCGCGCAGGCCGCGGGCGCCCCGCTGGTGCCGGGCACCGCCGACCCGGTGCAGGGCGCGGACGAGGTGCACGCCTTCGCCGCCGAGCACGGCCTGCCCATCGCCATCAAGGCGGCGTTCGGCGGCGGCGGCCGCGGCCTCAAGGTCGCCCGCACCACCGACGAGATCGACGAGCTGTACGAGTCCGCGGTGCGCGAGGCGGTCGCCGCGTTCGGGCGCGGCGAGTGCTTCGTCGAGCGCTACCTCGACCGGCCGCGGCACGTCGAGACGCAGTGCCTGGCCGACACGCACGGGAACGTCGTGGTGGTCTCCACCCGCGACTGCTCGCTGCAGCGCCGCCACCAGAAGCTGGTCGAGGAGGCGCCCGCGCCGTTCCTCACCCCGGAGCAGGAGGCCGAGCTCGACCGCGCGTCGCGGGCCATCCTCGCCGAGGCCGGCTACGTGGGTGCCGGCACCTGCGAGTTCCTCGTCGGCACCGACGGCACGCTGTCGTTCCTCGAGGTCAACACGCGCCTGCAGGTGGAGCACCCGGTCACCGAGGAGGTCACCGGCATCGACCTGGTGCGCGAGCAGCTGCGCATCGCCGCCGGCGAGCCGCTGGGCTACGCCTCCACCACGCCGCGCGGCCACTCCTTCGAGTTCCGCATCAACGGCGAGGACCCGGCCGCGGGCTTCCTGCCCTCCCCCGGCACCGTCTCCACGCTGCGCTGGCCGTCGGGCCCGGGCGTGCGCGTCGACACCGGCGTCGTCGAGGGCGACACCGTCTCGGGCGCCTTCGACTCGATGATCGCCAAGCTCATCGTCACCGGCGCCACCCGCGAGCAGGCGGCCCAGCGCGCCCGCCGCGCGCTGCGCGAGCTCGAGGTCGGCGGCATCCCCACCGTGGTGCCGTTCCACCGCGCCGTGATGGAGGCGGAGGACTTCGTCCCCACCTCGGAGGACGCCTCGGCGTTCCGCGTGCACACCCGCTGGATCGAGACGGACTTCGCGGACGAGCTCGGCAAGCTCGCTCCGGCCGCGCCGGCGCCGGTGCCCGACGCCGAGGAGTCCCCCGAGGAGCTCGCGGAGCGCGTCGTCGTCGAGGTCGGCGGACGCCGCCTCGAGGTCGTGCTGCCCGCCGGGCTCGGCGTGGCCGCCGGCCGCGCGCGTCGCGCGAACGCCGCCCGCCGTCCCGCCCGCCGCGGCAACGGCCGCTCGTCCTCCGCGGCGAGCGGCGCGACCCTCGCGTCGCCCATGCAGGGCACCATCGTCAAGGTCGCGGTCGAGGACGGCGCCCAGGTGGCCGAGGGCGACCTCGTCGTCGTGCTCGAGGCCATGAAGATGGAGCAGCCGCTGCTGGCGCACAAGGCCGGCACCGTGCGGTCGCTGTCCGCCGCCCCCGGCGACGGCGTCACCGCCGGCGCCGCCATCTGCGAGATCGTCGACTGACCCCGTCATGCATCGAGCGTGCTGAATTGATCCTCAAACCCGTGGTTTGAGGATCAGTTCAGCACGCTCGATTCCTCAGGCGTCGACGGGCGCGTCGTCGAGTTCGGGTGCCACCGGCCGGGCGATGGCACCGAGCGAGCGTCGGGCTGACGGGACGGACAGGACGGCCGCCACGAAGGCGACGAGCAGCGCGCCGGCGACGACGAGCAGCACCTGCACGGAGAACCGGTCGGCGAGCGGGCCGAACACGACCATGCTCAGCGGCATCGCGACGGTCATGACGATGCCGACGAAGCCGAACACGCGGCCCTGCACCTCGGGCTCCACCGTCTCCTGGAGGATGGCCATGCTGGGGGCGGACATCAACGTGAACGTGACGCCGACGAACAGGCCGAGCACGTAGAACACCCACAGGTTGGTCGACAGGCCCAGCCCGAGCGTGAACACCCCCGCCCCGAGGGTGGCGAGCACGATCAGCGCGACGCGGTTCTTCACCCGGGTGCCGAGCACCGCCATCGCGAGGCCGCCCGCGAGCATCCCCACGGCCCAGAACACCTCGTTGGTCGTGAGCTTCCAGACCTCGTCGCCGAAGGTGCGGGTCACCATGAGCGGCGTGAGGTAGGACGGCGCCCCGATGAGCACCATGGTCGTGGCGAAGATCGTCATCAGCCACTTCACGGCGCCGTGCCCGCGGATGTACCGCACGCCCGCGGCCAGGTCGCCGAAGTAGCTGGGCTTGCCCGGGGCCGCGCCGCCCGCGGGGGCGGCGTCGTCGTGCCGGACCAGGCGCGGCACGGCGACCAGCAGCAGCATCCCGATCCCGAGCACCGCCGTGACGACGTCCACGAAGAACACCGCGACGATGTCGAAGCTCGCGTAGATCGCGGCGGCGACCACGGGGGCCAGCAGCATCATCCCGGACTGGATGGACTGGTTGATCCCGTTGATGCGGATGAGCTGGGTCGCTGGCACGATCTGCGGGACCATCGCGTTGACCGCGGGCGTCTGGATCCCGGCGAACGTGGAGCGGACGGCGAGCGCCACGTAGATCAGCCACAGGTCGTCGACGCCGGACAGCATGAGGAGCGCCAGGGCGAGCGTGATCGTCGCGATGGCGCTGTCCGCACCGATGATCAGCAGCTTGCGGGAGTGCCGGTCGGCCCACACCCCGCCGAAGATCGACATGAAGGCCTGCGGCAGCATGCCGAACACGATGCTGAGCATCAGCACCGATCCGGACTGCGTGACGATCGTCAGGTGCCACATCACCGCGAACTGCACGAGCATCGACCCGAGCAGCGAGATGGTCTGGCCCGTGAGGAAGATCGCGACGTTCCGCTTCCAGCCGGGCATCTCGTCGTGGGTGTCAGGTGTCTCGGCGTCCATGGTGGTGGAGGACGGTGCGGGGTCGGGGAACTCATCGGTGCCGTGCGCGCTCACGGTGGCATCGTCGCCTGTAGCCTGACCGCGTGCCCAGCCCATTTCCCCCGCGCGAGACCCTCCACCGGCACCCCGGGGACGGCTGGGTGGCCTGTGGCGACCACCGGCACTGGGGCCTCTACGGCGCGGCGGGGCTGCTGCTCGCCCGCCGCGGCCCGGGCGCCCCGGGCGCGCTCGGCCCGGTGACCGACGTCGTGCTGCAGCACCGCGCGGTGTGGTCGGACCAGGGCGGCACCTGGGGCGTGCCCGGCGGTGCGCTCGCCCCCGGCGAGTCGCCGGTCGACGGCGCGCTGCGCGAGACCCTCGAGGAGGCGGCCGTCGAGCCGCGCGCGGTGCACGTGCTCGGCACGCACGTCCTCGACCACGGCCCGTGGGCCTACACCACCGTCCTCGCCGACGTCGCCCCGGGCGCCCGCGTGATGCCCGAGGCGGCCGACCCGGAGAGCCTCGAGGTGCGGTGGGTCGCCGTCGACGACGTGCCCTCCCTGCCCCTGCTGCCCGCGTTCGCCGCGGCCTGGCCCACGCTGCGGGCGCGCCTCGGCTAGCGTGGCGGGTCCCCGACGACGAGGAGGACCCGTGTCCCGCCCCACGAGCGACGTCACCCCGGACGACGTCGAGCCGTTCGAGGCCCGCGCGACGGACGCCGAGCTCGACGACCTGCGGGCCCGTCTGGCCGCCGCGCGGCTGCCGGAGCCTGAGACCGTCGACCGCGCCGCGCGCGGGGCGCGGCGCTGGGACCAGGGTGTCCCGCTCGCCGACCTCGTCGACCTGGTGGACCACTGGCGCACCGCGTACGACTGGCGGCGCTTCGAGGAGCGCCTCGACGAGATCGGCCAGTTCCGCGCGACGATCGACGGGCTGGGCATCCACTTCCTGCACCGCCGGTCCCCGCGCGCCGACGCCGTCCCGCTCGTGATGACGCACGGCTGGCCGGGCAGCGTGGCGGAGTTCGTCGACGTCGTCGACGAGCTGGCCGACCCCCCGAGCCCGGACGCGCCGGCGTTCCACGTCGTGGCCCCGTCGCTCCCGGGCTTCGGCCACAGCGACCGGCCGGCCACCACCGGGTGGGGCACGGAGCGGATCGCGGCCGCCTGGGTGGAGCTGATGGGCAGGCTCGGGTACCGCCGGTTCCTGGCCCACGGCGGCGACTGGGGAGGCAACGTCACCACCGTGCTGGCCGGACGCTTCCCCGAGCACGTGCTCGGCATCCACACGACGTTCGCGGACGCCCCGCCGGGCCTGCCCACGGACGCGCTCACGGAGACCGAGCGCCGCTGGGCCGCCCAGACCCGCGACTTCTACGCGGGCCCGCGCGGGGCGTACGCGAAGCAGCAGGCGGCCCGTCCGCAGACCATCGGGTACGCGCTCGTGGACTCGCCCGTGGCGCTGCTGGCGTGGATCCTCGACAAGTTCGCCGAGTGGTCGGACACCGACGACAGCCCCTTCGAGACCCTCTCGCGCGACCGCGTGCTCGACGACGTCACGCTGTACTGGCTGACGCGGACCGGAGCGTCGGCGGCCCGCATCTACCACGAGAGCCACGCCGCCATGGATCCCGACCTGCGCGTCGACGTGCCCGCCGCGATCACCATGTACCCCCGCGACATCGAGAAGTGTCCGCGCCCCTGGGCGCAGGAGCGCTACCGCCGGATCGTCCGCTGGCACGAGCCCGACCGCGGCGGGCACTTCCCCTCGCTGGAGGTCCCCGACGTCTACGTCGCCGACCTGCGGGCGGGCCTCGCCACGGTGCTCGCCGCCGGCGGGTGAGCGCGCCGTCAGCCGGCCAGGTCCTCCCCCGACTGCCCGTGCAGCACGCGGGCCGCCTCCGCGACGGACCCGGACAGCGACGGGTAGACCGTGAAGGAGTCCGCGACGTCGTCGACGGTGAGCCGGTGCGCGACGGCGAGCGTGATCGGGAAGATCAGCTCGCTGGCGCGCGGGGCCACGACGACGCCGCCGAGCACGACGCCGGCGTCCGGGTGGGCGAAGAGCTTGACGAAGCCGTCGCGCATGCCGAGCATCTTGGCGCGCGGGTTGCGGGCCAGCGGCAGCGTCGTCGTGACGTACCGGTAGCCGCGCTCGCGGAGCGTCGACTCGCTGAGGCCGACAGTCGCGATCTCGGGGGCGGTGAAGATGTTCGCGGCGACGCGGCCCGGCTTGAGCGGTGCGACGGCGTCGCCCAGGGCGTGCGACATCGCGATGCGGCCCTGCATGGCGGCGACGGACGCGAGCGGCAGCACGCCGGTGCAGTCGCCCGCGGCGTAGACCCCGGGCACGGAGGTGCGCGAGACGCGGTCCACCTCGACGTGCCCGCTCGCCGACAGGCGCACGCCCGCCTCCTCGAGGCCGATGCCCGCGGTGGACGGCACCCCGCCCACGGCGATGAGCACGTGGGAGCCCTCGACGACGCGGCCGTCGACCAGGGTCACGGCGACCCCGTCCGCGGTGCGCACGGCGGACGCGGCACGCGAGCGCGACATGACGGTCATGCCGCGGGCGCGGAAGACGCCCTCGAGCAGCTCGGCGGCGTCCATGTCCTCGCCGGGCAGCACCCGGTCGCGGGAGGAGACGAGCACGACCTGCGAGCCGAGGGCCTGGTACGCGCCCGCGAACTCGGCACCGGTGACGCCGGACCCGACCACGATGAGCTTCTCGGGCATCTCCTTGAGGCCGTAGAGCTGGGTCCAGGTGAGGATGCGCTCCCCGTCGGGGACGGCGGTGGGCAGGGTGCGCGGGGTGGCGCCGACCGCGAGCAGCACGGTGTCGGCGTCGAGCTCGGTGGTGCCCGAGCCGGTGCCTACGACGACGCGCGACGGGCCGTCGAGCCGGCCCTCGCCGACGACGATCTCGACGCCCTCGCGCTCGAGGCGGGAGTGGATGTCGCGCGACTGCGCGTCGGCGAGGGCGAGCACCCGCGCGTTCACGGCCTCGAGGTCGACCAGGTCGCGGCGCTCGCCCGCCGGGGCCTCCCCGCGGACGCCGAGCTCGGGGCCCTGCTCGGCCGTGGTGAACCACTCCGCGGTGGCGATGAGGGTCTTGGAGGGCACGACGTCGGTGAGCACGGCGGCGCCGCCGAGGCCGTGGCGCTCGACGACGGTGACGCGGGCGCCGAGGCGGCGAGCGACGAGGGCGGCCTCGTAGCCGCCCGGGCCGCCGCCGACGACGACGACGTGCGGAGTGCGGGGGTCGGTCTCCGGCACGCCCGGGGTGGGGGCGACCGACGAGGCCGGGACGGCGGGGGCAGTGTCCGGGGAAGGGGTGTTCACGGTGGGCACGGGGGCCATTGTGTCAGCCCGCCGGCGCGCCTGTGCCGGCGCGGCGACGGGCCCCGGCCCGGACTACCCTCAGGACCATGAGCACCACGAGCCGCACCGTCGGGGACCTCGACGACCCGACCACCGACCCGTTCGACGTCGCCCGCGCCGCGGCCGACCACATCGCCGAGGCGACCGGGGTCCCCGGGCACGACGTCGCCCTCGTGCTGGGGTCCGGGTGGGGCGGGGCCGCGGAGCTCGTCGGCGACGTCGTCGCGGAGATCCCGACGCACGAGATCCCCGGGTTCGCCAAGCCGTCCGTCGCCGGCCACGCGGCGACGACCCGCTCGATCCGGGTGGAGCGGCCCGACGGCGCGGTGCGGCACGCGCTCGTCATCGGCGGCCGCACGCACCTGTACGAGGGCAAGGGGGTGCGGCGGGTCGCGCACGGCGTGCGCACCGCGGCGGCCACCGGCTGCGAGACCGTCGTGCTGACCAACGGCTGCGGCGGCCTGCACATCGCGTGGCGGCCGGGCCAGCCGGTGCTCATCCGCGACCACCTCAACCTCACGGCGGCGTCCCCCCTCGAGGGCGCCACGTTCGTCGACCTCACCGACCTGTACTCGGCCCGCCTCCGCAAGATCGCCCAGGGCGTGGACCCGGAGCTGCCCGAGGGCGTGTACGCGCAGTTCCACGGGCCGCACTACGAGACGCCGGCCGAGGTCAAGATGGCCGGGATCATGGGCGCGGACCTGGTCGGCATGTCGACCACGCTCGAGGCCATCGCCGCCCGGCACGCCGGCATGGAGGTGCTCGGCATCTCCCTGGTGACCAACCTTGCCGCGGGCATCAGCCCGCAGCCCCTGTCGCACGAGGAGGTGCTGGAGGCCGGCCAGGCCGCCGGCCCGCGCATCAGCGAGCTCCTCGCCCGTATCGTCACCGCCCTGTGAGCCGAGCACCGCAACGAGGAGGTCAGCGATGAGCTCAGGAACGAGCCTGGACACGGACGACCCGGCGTACGAGCCGTCCGCGACGGCGACCGCCCTGCCCATGCTGCTCGACGCGGTGGAGCGCTGGATCCGCTACGACGTCGACGACGACGACAAGGCCGAGCTGGCCCGCCTCGCCCAGCAGACGTCGTCCGAGCGCCCGAGCACCCGCGAGCACGCCGTCGCGCTGCTGCGCGACCGGTTCGCGGGCTCGCTCCAGTTCGGCACCGCGGGGCTGCGCGGCGCGATGGCGCCAGGCCCGAACCGGATGAACCGCGCGGTCGTCACGACGGCGGCGTCCGGCCTCGGCACGTACCTCACGTCGGTGCTGGGCCGGGGCGTGGCGGCGCGGGTGGTGGTCGGGTACGACGCCCGCGACCGGTCGTCGACGTTCGCCACCGACACGGCCGCGGTGCTCACCGCCGCCGGCCACGAGGTGCTGCTCCTGCCCTCGGCCCTGCCCACGCCGGTGCTGGCGTTCGCGGTGCGACACCTCGACGCCGACGCGGGCGTCATGGTCACCGCGAGCCACAACCCGGCGCAGGACAACGGCTACAAGGTGTACCTGGGCGGCCGCGTCGTCACCGACGCCGGCCAGGGTGCGCAGATCGTGCCGCCCCACGACGCCCGCATCGCCGAGGCCATCGCCGCCGCGGGGCCGCCGTCGGGCGTCCCGCGGGTGGGGACCGGCTGGCGGGTCCTCGGGCGCGAGGTGGTCGACGCGTACGTCGCGTCGGTGCACGACCTGGCCGAGCGGGCCGGCACGTCCACCGGACCGGCGGAGCGGGCGGCGCTGCGCGTCGTCACGACGTCGCTGCACGGCGTCGGCGGCCGCGTGCTCGCCCGGGTGCTGGCCGACGCGGGCTTCACGCGCGTGATGCCGGTCGAGGAGCAGCTCGACCCCGACCCCGCGTTCCCGACGGTCCGCTTCCCCAACCCGGAGGAGCCCGGCGCGATCGACATGGCGGTCGCCCTCGCGGAGGCCCACGCGGACGTGGTGATCGCCAACGACCCCGACGCCGACCGGTGCGCGGTCGCCGTCTACGACCCGAGCCACGGCACGCACCAGGGCGCGGAGACCGCCCGCTCGCACGGCTGGCGGATGCTGCACGGCGACGAGGTCGGCGCCCTGCTCGGGCGGGAGGCGGTGCGCCGCATCGCGCGCGGCGAGGTCCCCGCGCCGGACGGCTCCGGCGTGGGCCCGGTCGTGGCGTCCTCGGTGGTGTCGTCGCGGGTGCTGTCCTCGATCGCGGTCCGCTACGGCGTGGGGCACTCGACCACCCTCACGGGCTTCAAGTGGATCTCCCGCACGCCCGGGCTCGTGTTCGGGTACGAGGAGGCGCTGGGCTACTGCGTGGACCCGGCGCACGTGCGCGACAAGGACGGGCTCAGCACCGCGGTGCTCGTGGCCCTGCTCGCCGCGCGGGAGAAGGCCGCCGGGCGCACGCTCGTGGACGCGCTCGACGACGTCGCGCGCGAGAACGGCCTGTTCGTCACCGACCAGCTCTCCGTCCGGTTCGACGACCTGGACCGCATCTCCGACACGATGGCGAGGCTGCGCACGGCGCCGCCGCGCACGCTCGCGGGGGCCGGGGTCGCCCAGATGCTCGACCTGTCCGACGGCGTCGACGGCCTGCCGCCCACGGACGGCGTCGTGCTGCTCGGCGCCGAAGACACGCGCGTCGTCGTGCGGCCCAGCGGCACCGAGCCGAAGGTGAAGTGCTACCTGGAGGTCGTGGAGCCCGTCGCCCCGGACGCGTCGGCGATCGACATCGGGAGGCTGCGCGTCGCGGCGCACAAGAAGCTCGACCGGATCAAGGCGGACCTCCGGACGGCCCTGGGGCTCTGAGCCGTCAGCCGACCGCTCCACCGACCATGGCGGCGTCGTCCCGCTCGACGGCGGCCTTCCACTCGCCCTTGCGAGCGCGCCAGTCCTCGTCGTCGCTGCCGCGGCGCCAGTAGCCCGACGCCGACAGCAGCTCGCGCGGCACGCCGAGCTCGGTGCGGACCCAGCGGCGCAGGTCGCGCACCATGCCCGCCTCGCCGTGCAGGAAGACGTGCGGCGCGCCCGCCGGGAGGTCCCCGGCGGCGTGCGCGGCGCGCACGGTGCCGGCGAGGCCGGCCACGTCGCCGGCGCCGCGGTGCACCCAGGTGAGGGTGAGGTCGGCGGCGCTCTCCAGCGGCTGCTCGTCCTCCGGGCCGGGCACCTCGATCACGGCGTGCGCGACGGCGCCCGACGGGAGCGCCTCGAGGGCCGCCGCGATCGCGGGCAGCGCGGCGTCGTCGCCGACGAGCAGGTGCCACGGCGCCTCCGGGTCGGGCGCGTAGCCGGCGCCCGGGCCGAGGAACGTCACCTGCTCCCCCGGCTGCACCCGCACCGCCCACGGCCCGCCGACGCCCTCGTCCCCGTGCACGACGATGTCGAGGTCCCACTCTGCCTCTCCCGAGGCCGCGACGGCGGCGTCGCGCCGCGCGCGCACCGTGTAGGCGCGCAGCAGGGGGCGCCCGTCCGCCAGCTCGCCGAGCACCAGCTTCACGTAGGTGTCCGTGTGACCCGTGGGGTCGATCGCCGCGAGCTCGGGACCGGCGATCGTGACCCGCACCAGGTGCGGGGTGACCCGTCGGACGGCCGTGACGGTCGCGTGCCGAGGGGTGCGCTTGCGGGCGGGCGGGCCGGCGGGGGCCTGGGGCTGCGTGTCAGACATGGTGAGGCGAGCCTAACTTCCCGGTGCGCCGTCGCCGCCTGTGAGGTCGGTCACCCCACCCTCGAGGGCCTCACGCCCGTGCGAACCGGCGCACCCCGGCGCCGGCGAGCGCGACCGCGAGCCCGAGCAGCAGGGCTGCGGACCCCGCACCCGGTCCCGCGCGGTGCAGGAGCCACGTCGCCCCGGCCACCACGAGCCACCCCCGCAGGTACCACGCGCCCAGCACGAGCATCGACATGTCGCCGTTCGGCGTCATCATCGGCGTGAAGAGGCCCGGGGGTGCCGCTGTCGCACCCGCCACCCAGACCCGCGCGGCGAGCGCCAGCACCACGACGAGGACGACGGCCACCGCGGTCCCGGCAGGGGCACCGGCGACACCCGCGGCCGCGGCGAGCAGACCGGCCACGGCGGGCACGACCGCGTGGCCGGCGACGGCACGCCCGGCCGTGCCGGGCAGGAGCGTGCCCGGCTGCGGCTGGGCGGCGAAGGCGTGCAGGCCGTCGGACCAGGTGCGCGCCGCCGCGTACAGCGCCAGCGCCCCGGCGACGGTCAGGACGGCGGGCCCGCCGTCGGTCCCCCACCGCACGACGAACGCGCCGAGGGCTCCCGTCCCGAGCGTGGCGGCGGCCGCGGCGGGCCGGCGCCGCAGGCCCAGCAGGTCCCGTGCGACCAGGGGCGCCGGGCGCAGCAGCGGCCGCGGGAGACTCGCCCGGCGCCCGCGGTAGGTGCGGGGCCCGAGCACGTCGGCCGTCGCCCCGGAGTCGCCGCCCACCAGGCCGCGCCCGGCCGTCACCGTGCGGGACTGGCCGGCGGAGGCCGCGTCCACGTCGAGCTCGTCCGGCAGCACCCGCACGACCAGCCACGCCGACGCCAACCCGACCGCGGCGACCAGCGCGACTCCCGCCACGACACCGACCCGTGCCCCCGGTGACGACGCCGGGGCGAGGACGGGCAGCGCCGCGGGCGTCAGCGCGCCCAGGGCCGCGACCGCCCCGAGGGTCAGCAGGAGCAGGGTGACGCCGACCGCGGCGCGCCGTCGTCCCGGCGCCTGCGCCGCGGCCCCGACGGCCAGGGGCACCTGGGCCAGCAGCGCGGCGGCGCCGCCGGCGCCGAGCAGCACCGCGGGGCGCGCGCCGGCCGTCGCCCCGCCCGCCAGCCCTGCCGCGGCCCCCGTGGCGACGAAGACGCCGAGCCCCGCAGCGCCGAGGGTGAGCAGCAGCGCGCGGCGCCGGAGCACGTCGCGGGGGCGGAACTGGCCGGACAGGGCGAAGGCCGTCTCCGCGGGGCTCGTCCACAGCGGGCCTCCCGCCCGGGCCGCGGCCAGCCCGGCCAGGCAGGCGACGCCGAGCGCCAGCGCCGTCCCGGCGACCAGCGTCGCCGCCCGCCCCTGCGCCGCGTCGGGCACCGGCACCGCGCTCACCGCCTGGGCGAGGGCGCTCCACAGGATCGGGCCGTACACGAGCCCGAGGAGCACCACCCCGTACCCGAGGTACACGCGGTCGTGCGGGTCCCCGCCGGTCTCCGCGGCGCGCACGAGGAGCGTCCGGCGCCGCAGCGACGCGACCCATCGCCGCCAGCGCGGGTAGGGCACGCGGGCGCCGTCGTCGACGTGCGTCGTCACGCTCACGACGCGCTTGCCCCGCTCATCGAGGACCCGGCGCCGCGAGCTCGACCTCCCGACCCCGCCGGGCGAGGTCGGCGCGCAGCTCGGGGTCGTGCGTCGCCACGAGCAGCGCCCGGCCGGCGTCCAGCGCGCCGGCGACGAGGCGCCGCGCCACCGCCCGCCAGCGCGCGTCGAGCCGCTGCTCCGGCTCGTCGAGCAGCACGAGCCGGGCGGGCCGGTAGAGCGTCGTCGCGAGGGCGAACATCTGACCCTCCCCGGACGACAGCTCGCCGGGGAGCTGGTCGCGCACCCGGTCGAGCTCGGCCGCCGCGAGCGCCGTCTCGACGTCCGGCCCGGGATGGCGCCCCGCCCACGCCGACGCCACGAGGCGGAGGTGCTCGGCGACGGTGAGGTCGGGGTACGCGGACAGGCCGCCCAGCAGCAGCGCGACGTCCTCCCGCCGCCGCAGACGCGCCTGCCCGGCGGGCAGGCCGAGCACCCGCACGTCGCCGAAGGTCGGTTCGTCCTTGCCCGCCACCAGGCGCAGCAACGTCGACTTGCCGCTGCCGTTCGGCCCCACGACGGCGGCCGCCTCGCCCGGTCCCAGCGTCAGCGTCGTCGGCGCGAGGACCTGGACCGTGCCGTGCGTGCGGGTGGCCGCGCGGACGTCGACGAGCGGCTCGCCGGCCACCCCGGCGGCCCTCAGTAGCCGCTGCCGCCGGCGGGAGCGGCCTGCCCGGAGAAGCCCGCGAGCACGCCCGCGGTCCCGGACAGCCCCAGCCGCGTGGCGCCGGCGCGGATCATGGCGAGCGCGTCGTCGAGCGTGCGGACCCCGCCGGAGGCCTTGACGCCCAGCGCGCCCCCGACGGTCTCCGCCATGAGCGACACCGCGTGCACGGACGCGCCCCCGGCCGGGTGGAACCCCGTCGACGTCTTCACGAAGTCGGCGCCGGCGTCCTGCGCGGCCCGGCAGACGGCGACGATCTCGTCGTCGGTGAGCGCGGCCGCCTCGATGATGACCTTGAGCAGGTGCTCGGCGGGCACGGCCGCGCGCACCGCGGCGATGTCCGCCCGGACCGCGTCGAACGCGCCCTCCTTGGCCGCGCCGACGTCGATCACCATGTCGACCTCGTCGGCGCCGTCGGCCACGGACCGTGCGGCCTCGGCCGCCTTCACCGCGCTGACGTGCTTGCCCGACGGGAACCCGCACACGGTCGCCACCGCGAGCCGGCCGGACGCGACCCGCGCGGCGTGCGCGACGAAGGTCGAGGAGATGCAGACCGAGAACACGCCCAGGCGGACGCCCTCCTCGACCAGCGCGGTGACGTCGGCGGTCGTCGCCTCCGGCTTGAGCAGCGTGTGGTCGACGAACCGCGCGAGCGCGAGCGCGTCGGCGGGCACGTCGGCCCGCCCGGGCCGGGCGGCAGACGGCGTCGAACGGTTCATCGCTGCGCTCCCTCGACCTGCTGGTACCCCGGCAGGATGACGTCGTCGACCAGCGCGCGGCGCTCATCGTGGTGCATGAACGTGCTCCAGGCGGCCGTCAGGGTGACGTCGGCCAGGTCGTCGATGGTCCAGCCCGCCTCGGTGACGAGCCGCGTCATCTCGTGGCTCATGGACGTGCGGGACATGAGGCGGTTGTCCGTGTTGAGCGTGACGGCGAAGTCCAGCTCCTTGAGCCGCGTGATCGGGTGGTCGGCCACCGACGCCGCCGACGTGGCGCCCGTCTGCAGGTTCGAGACGGGGCACACCTCCAGCGCGATCTGGTGGTCGCGCACCCAGTGCGCCAGGCGGCCCAGGTCGGCGCGCCGCTCGCCGTCGTCGTCGAACCCCTCGTGGAAGGTGATGTCCTCGACGATCCGCACCCCGTGCCCGATCCGGTCGGCCTGACCGAGGTGCACGGCCTCGGCGATCGACGCCGGCCCCGCCGCCTCGCCCGCGTGGATCGTGGTGGGGAAGTCCTGCTCGGCCAGGTAGCGCCAGATCTCCGCGTGCCGCGAGGGCGGGAACCCGTCCTCCGGGCCGGCGATGTCGAAGCCCACCACGCCACGGTCCCGGTGGGCGACGGCGAGCTCGGCGATCTCCTGCCAGCGGTCGGTGTGCCGCATCGCGGTGACGAGCTGACCGACGCGGATGATCTGCCCGCGCGACGCGGCCTCGCGGATGCCCTCGTCGATGCCTGCCTGCACGGCCTCGACCGTCTGCGGCAGCGTCAGCCCGCGGGCGAGGTGCTGCTCCGGCGCCCAGCGCTGCTCGGCGTACACGACGCCGTCCGCGGCGAGGTCCAGCACGGCCTCGCGCGCCACGCGGGCCAGGGCGTCGGCCGTCTGCATGACGGCGATGGTGTGGTCGAACGTCTCCAGGTACCGCACCAGCGAGCCCGAGTCGGCGGCCTCGACGAACCAGGTGCCGAGCGACTCGGCGTCGTGCGCGGGCAGCACGTGGCCGACCTCCGCGGCGAGCTCGAGGACGGTCTGCGGTCGCAGGCCCCCGTCGAGATGGTCGTGCAGCAGCACCTTGGGCAGGGCAGGGATCAGGTCGACGAGGGCTTGCGTCATGGGGCCAACCTACCGGCGATCACGCGTCGCCGGCGGCCTCGGGATCGTCGAGCCCGGGGACCTCCTGGCTCTGCTCGACGACGTCGGCCTCCGCGGCCTCGCCGTCCAGGTCGGGCCGGGCGTGCCGCGGCTTGTACTCCTCCGCGCGGGCGCCGGCCGGCGCGTCGCCACCCTCCTGCGCGTCGTCCGTCAGGGCGTCCTCGACCAGGCTCGTGGTGTCGTCGGGGCTCTCCAGCCCGGCGTCTCGCCAGGCGTCGTCCGGGACGGTGCTCATGGGACTCTCCCTTCGCTCGACGGCGGTGCGCTCCCATCGTGGACCCGGCCCCCGCGGCGCGCCAGGGGAACCCGTCAGCCGCGGGCGTCCCGCGGCAGCAGCGCCCACACCACGTGCGGCCAGCCGCCCAGGGCGGGGGCGAGCGGCTCCCGGTCCGCGCTCGCCGGCCCGCCCCCGCTCCCCCGCCCGGCCACGAGCGCGGCGACCGGCACCGCATGCAGCCGGGCCGCCGAGGGCTCGTAGAGCGTCGCCACGTCGCCCCGCACGGCCGTCAGGAGGACGACGTGCCGCGGCACCGCCGTCGCCGCGCCGCCCGCGAGGTCGCCGCCCGAGTACAGCGGGACGGGCACGCCGGCGGCCGCCGCGTCCACGGCCGCGCCCAGCACGGTGCGCGCCGTGCGGCCGCCGACCACCCGGTGGGTGTAGCGCACGCGGCCGTACCGGGCGACGCGGGCCGCTCCCCACGGCGGGGTGCCCAGCGCGGTCGGCCACAGCGGCAGCCCGCCCGGCCCTCGGGTGGTGCGCGCGTGCAGGTCGCGCTGCTGGGCGGCGAACGCCGTGGCCGCACCGGCGGGCCACCGGCTCAGCTCCAGCGCGCGGCGCGGGTCCCCCGCGAGGCCCAGCATCGCGAGCACGGCCGCGCCGCACGTCCGCTCGTCGACCTGGCGGGCGGGTGCCGGGTCGCCGTCGGCCGCGGGGAGCGCGAGCGTCCGCGGTCGGCCCGGGGCCGGCGGCGGCCCGTCCCGGCCGAGTGGGTCGAGCACCCGCGCCCGCACCGCGGGGGCGAGCGCCTCGAGCGCGGGGACGAGATCGACGGGCACGTCCGGGCGGGCGAACCTCCCGGCGGGCGGCGGGGCCGGCGCCGGCCCGCCGCACGCGCCCACGAGGGCGAGGACGTCCGTCGCGCGCAGCGCCCGCGCCGCCATCGCCCCGGCCGCCCGGCCCGGTCAGCCGATCCGGTCGAGCACGAGCGGCCGGGCCGCGTCGCCGCCCGCGGCGTCGTCGACCGCCCACCGGCCCTCCAGCGCCGCCCGGGCGCGGTCGAACCGCTCGGGAGTGTCGGTGTGCAGCGTGAGCAGCGGCTGGCCCGCGGTGACCTGGTCCCCCGGCCTGGCGTGCAGCTCGACACCCGCCCCGGCCTGCACCGGGTCCTCGCGGCGCGAGCGCCCCGCGCCGAGCCGCCAGGCCGCGATCCCCACGGCGTAGGCGTCGAGCCGGGTGAGGACCCCGGACCGGTCCGCGACCACGTCCTGCCGCTCCCGCGCCCGGGGCAGCGCCGCGTCGGGATCGCCGCCCTGCGCCGCGATCATCCGGCGCCAGACCTCCTTGGCGCGGCCGTCGGCCAGCGCCGCGCGCACCTCGGCCTCGGGGACCGGCCGGCCCGCGCCCGCGAGCATCTCCACGGCCAGCGCCACGGTGAGGTCGACGACGTCGGCCGGGCCGGCGCCGTCCAGCACCTCCACCGACTCGCGCACCTCGAGCGCGTTGCCCGCGGTGCGGCCCAGCGGCACGGCCATGTCGGTGAGCAGCGCGACCGTGCGCACGCCCGCGTCGGTGCCGAGGTCGACCATCGTGCGGGCGAGCTCGCGGGCGGAGCCCAAGTCCTTCATGAAGGCGCCGGAGCCCACCTTGACGTCGAGGACCAGCGCGCCGGTGCCCTCCGCGATCTTCTTGCTCATGATCGAGCTCGCGATGAGGGGCACGGACTCGACCGTGCCCGTGACGTCCCGCAGCGCGTAGAGCTTCTTGTCCGCTGGGGCCAGGCCGGCGCCGGCGGCGCAGACCACCGCGCCCACGTCCTCGAGCTGGTCCATCAGCTCGTCGTTGCTCAGCGCTGCCCGCCAGCCCGGGATCGCCTCGAGCTTGTCGAGCGTGCCGCCCGTGTGCCCGAGGCCGCGGCCCGAGAGCTGCGGCACCGCCACCCCGAACGACGCGACGAGCGGCGCGAGCGGCAGCGTGATCTTGTCCCCCACGCCGCCGGTCGAGTGCTTGTCCGCCGTGGGGCGGGACAGGCCGGAGAAGTCCATCCGCTCGCCGGAGGCGATCATCGCGCCCGTCCACCGCGCGACCTCCGGCCGCGTCATGCCGCGGAGCAGGATCGCCATCGCGAGGGCCGACATCTGCTCCTCGGCGACGACGCCACGCGTGTACGCGTCGACCACCCAGTCGATCTGCGCCGCCTCGAGCGGGTGCCCGTCGCGCTTGGTCCGGATGACGTCGACGGCGTCGAACGCCTCGCTGCCCAGCACGGTCATGCTTCGCTCCCCTCGCGGTAGCGGTCCAGGTCCGGTGCGCCGAACGCGTCGGGCAGCACCTCGGTCATGGGGACGACGCCCCGGACGGACTCCACGAGCAGGCCGGGGCCGCCGTGCTCCCAGAGCAGCTGGCGGCACCGCCCGCACGGCATGAGCGTCCGCCCCGCGCCGTCCACGCACGTGAACGCGACGAGGCGGCCACCACCGCCCGTGACCAGGGCGGACACGAGCGAGCACTCCGCACAGAGCGTCACCCCGTACGCGGCGTTCTCCACGTTGCAGCCCACGACGACGCGGCCGTCGTCCACGAGCGCCGCCGCACCGACCGGGAAGCCGGAGTACGGCACGTACGCCCGGCCGACGACGTCGCGCGCCGCGGCGCGCAGCGCCTCCCAGTCGACGGTCGGCTCACCCGTGGTCGTCATCGCTACTCCTTCGTGTAGGGCGTCCCCGAGGCGGCGGGGGCGCGCGACTTGCCGACCAGCCCGGCGACCGCCAGCAGCGTCACGACGTACGGGAGCATGAGCATGAACTGGCTCGGCACGGGCGAGCCGACCACCGACAGCACGTTCTGCAGGTTGGTCGCGAACCCGAACAGGAGGCCCGCCATGGCCGCGCGGAGCGGGTCCCACTTGCCGAAGATCACCGCGGCCAGGGCGATGAAGCCCGCGCCGGCCGTCATCTCGCGGCCGAACTGGTTGATCGACACGACGGTGTAGAACGCACCGCCGAAGCCCACCACGGCGCCGCCGATCAGGACGGCCCGGTACCGCGCGCGGAGCACGTCGATGCCCACGGTGTCCGCCGCCTTGGGGTGCTCGCCCACCGCGCGCACCCGCAGGCCCCACTTCGTGCGGAACAGGGCGTACCACACGGCCGGCACGGCGAGGTACATGAGGTACACGACGATCGTCTGGTTGAACAGCACCGGGCCGATCACCGGGATGCTCTCGAGCCCCGGGATCGGCAGGCGCGGGAACCGCACGGTCGAGTTGAGCGTCTCCGCGTTGGGCACCAGCAACTCGGAGTAGAAGAAGCTCGTCAGGCCGATCACCAGCACGTTCAGCACGACGCCGACGATCACCTGGTTGACGCGGTAGGTGATGGTGAAGAGTCCCAGCACCAGCGCGACCAGCGCGCTCGCGACCACGGCCGCGACCAGCCCTGCCCACGGGCTGGAGGTGAGCGACCCGACGATCGCCGCGACGAAGGCGCCCGCGAGCAGCTGGCCCTCGATGGCGATGTTCACGACGCCGGCCCGCTCTCCGATGACCCCGCCGAGCGCGCCGTACACCAGCGGGACCGAGAGTCCCACCGCGCCGCCCAGGAGGCCGACGACGGAGAGGTCGCGCGGGCTGCCCGCGGCGGCCCACGCCAGGAACCCGACGAGCAGCGCGGCCGCGAAGATCGCGATCACCCACGCCGGCACGCGCCGGCCGGCCCGGGTGCGCACCACGGCGTAGCCGAGCACCACGAGCCCGAGGGCGCCGCACACCCAGGCCGTGCCCATCGCGGGCACCACGAGGGTGGACAGCACCACGACGTCGGTGCTGGTCGAGAGGGCGAACCGCGCGGACCCCTCGTGCGGCGCCAGGAGCAGCAGCAGGGCGTACAGCGCGAGGACCACGGTCAGGCCGATCGCGGCCTTCCAGGTCACCGGGGCGCCCGCGCGCGGCGCGGGCGTCGTGGCCGCGGGCCCCGCGGCGTCGACGGTCGTGGCGGTCATGCCTGTCCCTCCTCGGTGCCGCGCGCGGCCTCGGCGCGACGGCGGTCCCGTCGGCTCTCTCGTCGTCGGGCTGTGCGTTCCGGCTGCGGCAGCCGGAAGATCGCCCGCACCAGCGGCGGCGCCGCGATGAACAGCACGATCAGGGACTGCACGACCAGGACGATCTCGATCGGGATGCCCTGCGCGGCCTGCATCGCGGACCCGCCGGCCTTGAAGCCGCCGAACAGGATGCCGGCGCCGAGCACGCCCCACGGCGAGGAGCCGCCGAGCAGCGCCACGGTGATGGCGTCGAACCCGATGCCCGCGTCGATGTCGGCGCTGAAGCCCGTCGTCACCGTGCCCAGCACCTGCTGCGTGCCCGCGAGCCCGACGAGGCCGCCCGCGACGAGCATGACGAGCACGGTGGTGCGCGGGACGTCGATGCCGGCGACCCGAGCCGCCTTGGGGTTCTCCCCCACCGCGCGGAACGCGAAGCCCGTGCTGGAGCGGTTGAGGAGCCACCACACGCCGACGACGGCGAGGAGGGAGAGGACGAAGCCCCAGTGCAGGTTGTACCGGTCCCCGAGGAGCGGCGGCAGCACGGCGCTGTCCTGCATCGGCGGGGTCTTCGGGTTCGCCGAGCCGGGGGCCTGCATCAGGCCCGGCGTGGCCAGGAAGTAGGACAACAGGTAGAAGGCGACGTAGTTGAGCATGATCGTGACGATCACCTCGTGCGCCCCGGTGCGGGCCTTCAGCAGGCCCGCGATGCCGGCCCACAGCGCACCCGCGGCGACGCCGGCCACCAGGCACAGCAGCATGTGCCACGGGAACGGCAGCCCCGTGACGCCGAAGCCGATCCAGCCCGCGGCGGTCGCGGCGACGAGCATCTGGCCCTGGCCGCCGATGTTGAACAGCCCCGCCCGGAAGGCGAGCGCCACGCCGAGGCCCGCCGCGATGAGCGGCGTGGCGTTGGTGAGCGTCTGGGTGAGCGGCCGGATGCCCTGCGCGAACGAGTCGGCACCGAAGTTGTAGACCGCGCCCTGGAACAGCGCCGAGTAGGCGCCGCCGACCGCCTGGCCGATCGCGGCCAGCGTGTCGCCCGGCCGCGCGAAGAAGTACGGCGCCGCCTCCTGCACGCGCTCGTCGGTGACGACGATGAGGATCGACCCCGCGAGGACGGCGAGCACGATCGCGCCCAGGGCCACCGCCCAGCCGCCCGACGTCGCACGGCGGACCGCGTCGCGCCACCGCTGGCCCGACTCCTCGACCTCGGCCGCCTGCTCGCGGGCCGCCTCCTGCTCCAGCTCCTCCGCGAGACCGGGCTCGCGCGCGGCGTCGACGTGCTCGAGCGCCTCGCCCAGGCGCGAGCCGGGGTCGACGTCGAGCCCCTGGTCCTGTGCCGGGTCCTGCCCCCGGTCCTGGGGCGTCTCGCCGCTCACGCCGCGTCTCCTTCGTTCTGGGGGCCGGTCGGCGACGCGTCCTCGGGCGCGATGCCGGCCATCATGAGGCCGAGCACGTCGCGCGGCGTGGTCGCCGGGACGATCCCGACCACGCGGCCGCGGTACATGACCATGATCCGGTCGGCGAGCGCGACGGCCTCGTCGAGCTCGGTCGACACCACGACGACCGGGATGCCGGTGTCCCGCGTCTCGACGATCCGCTTGTGGATGAACTCGATCGAGCCGACGTCGACCCCGCGCGTCGGCTGCGCCGCGACCAGCAGCCGCAGCTCGCGCGACAGCTCGCGCGCGAGGACGACCTTCTGCTGGTTGCCGCCCGACAGGCGGCCGACGCGGGTCTCGATGCCCTGCGTCCGGACGTCGAACTCGGCGACCTTCTCGCGGGCGAACTCGTCGCGCACCGCGAGCTGCAGGGTGCCCCGCCGCACGAACGGCGGGCCGTCCGTGCGGTCGAGCACGAGGTTCTCGGCGATCGTGAACTCGCCGACCAGGCCGTCCTCGTTGCGGTCCTCCGGGACGAAGCCGACGCCGGAGTCGAGGATCCGCCGCACGGAGCGGCCCACCAGCTCCTTGCCGTCGAGCCGCACGCTGCCGGAGACCTGCTCCTGGAGGCCGACCAGGGCCTCGGTCAGCTCGGTCTGCCCGTTGCCCTGCACGCCCGCCACGACGAGCACCTCGCCGCCGCGCACGGTGAAGGTCACGTCGTCGACGAGCACCTGGCCGTCGGGCCCCGTGACACGCAGGTCCGTGACGGCCAGCTCGTTCTCGGTGGTGCGCGGGGCGTCCTTGCGCACCGTCAGCTCGACCGCGCGGCCCACCATGAGCGACGCCAGGTCCGCGTCGGTCGCTCCCGGGTCCGCCTCGCCGACCACCTTGCCGTGCCGCACCACGGTGATGCGGTCCGCGACGGCGCGCACCTCCCGCAGCTTGTGGGTGATGAAGACGATCGCGGCGCCCTCGTCCCGGAGCTGGCGCATGATCGCCATGAGCTCGTCGGTCTCCTGCGGGGTGAGCACGGCCGTCGGCTCGTCGAACACCAGCACGTCGGCGTCCCGGGAGAGCGCCTTGATGATCTCGACCCGCTGCTGGACCCCGACCGGCAGGTCCTCGACCAGCGCGTCCGGGTCCACCTGGAAACCGAACCGTGCCGAGATCTCCTGGACCTTCGCGCGGGCGCTGTCCAGGTCGAGGACGCCCCCCGCGCGCGTGGACTCGTGACCCAGCATGACGTTCTCGGCCACGGAGAACACCGGCACCAGCATGAAGTGCTGGTGGACCATGCCGATGCCCGCGGCCATCGCGTCGCCGGGCCCGGCGAAGTCCTGGACCGCGTCGTCCAGCAGGATCTGGCCCTCGTCGGCCTGGTAGAGGCCGTAGAGCACGTTCATCAGGGTGGACTTGCCGGCGCCGTTCTCGCCCAGCAAGCAGTGGATCTCGCCCGGTTCCACCACCAGGTCGATGTGGTCGTTCGCCACGAGCGCGCCGAAGCGCTTCGTGATGCCTCGCAGCTCGAGCCTCATGCTCTGCCTTCCATCCGTCGAGGGTCGGTCGAGGGCCGTCCGGGGCCGGGTCGACGCACCGTCGTCAGCCTCTCACCGGGGCGCCGTCGTCGCCGCCCGCATACGTCGTGCGCGGGCCCGGGGT
>NZ_JBHVBO010000007.1:0-60972 GCF_042668085.1 Isoptericola sp. NPDC057391
GGCGGTCGCGGCCACGACCGCGGGCGGGCGCCAGCCGCCCGCGAGCAGCCGCGGCCCGGCGTCCCGCAGCGCCCAGGCGGGCTCGCGCACGTCGACGAACGCGCGCAGGCAGGCGGCGCAGTCGACGAGGTGGTCCTCGACCCCGGCGCCCTGCCCGGCCGGGACGCCGCCCTGGACGAGGTCGTGGAGCGTGCGCCGCGTGTCGGCACACCCCGGCGGGCAGCCCGGTGCGTGCGCCTCGGCGAGCGCCGCCGCGAGGGCCTGCTCGGCCTGCGGCACCAGGCGGGCCGCCGCGCGCGGGTGCGTGCCGAGCGCGGCCGCGACGGCGGACGGCTCCTGTCGCTGCACGTGCGTGGCCCACAGCAGCCGCTGGTCGTCGGGCGGGAGGGTCGCGAGGGCGGCGCGCAGCACCGCGGGGTCCGCGGTCCCCGCCGCGCCGGGCCCTCCCCCGCGCCCCGCGGCCGCGGCGGCGACCCGCATCCGGCGGATCGCGTCGTCGACATAGCCCGCGCGCGCCGGCGCGTCGTCACCGCCGGTCTCGGTCACGGTGCCCCCCGTCCCTGGGTCTCCACCAGCGCGCCGACGGCGCGCTCGCGGGGCTCATGATGGCAGCGCACCCCAGGGTCTCGGCGAGCCCCTGTCCAGCCGGGTCTCAGGGGACGGGGACGGCGGACGGCTCGGCGACCGGCACCGGCCGTGGCCGCCCCTGGGGAGAGGGTGGCCACGGCCGGCGTCGGCTTCGGGGTCAGGGTCGCTGCGGGTCAGGACCTCGCGGTCGCGAGCGCCTCGACGTGCCCGCGCCCGGCCAGCCCCATGAGCCGGTCCAGCGCCCGGCGGGCGTCGGCGCGGTCGTCCTCCTGCGCGGCGAGCACCAGGGAGTACAGGTCCTTCGGGTCCTCCGGCTCGGCGACGAGGTCCAGGTGCTGCAGCAGGGCGGCGGGGACGTCGTCGCGCACGAACCGCAGCGCCGTCCAGTCCTCGACGGCGAAGCCGACGGAGTCGAAGACGGTCACGGTGGTGTCGTCCGGGGTGTGCCGGTCGCCGGCGTGCCGCGTGAACGCCTCCCCCGGCCCCGCCGTGGCGGGTGCGCCGCGGCGGCCGTCGCGCCGCCCGGCCACGACCTCCCACAGCTCGGTGACGACGAGGTCCGGCGTCTGCTGGATCTCGCCCTCGATGCGGGTCTGCGGCTCGTACTCGACGAACACCTCGGCGGCGCGCAGGATCGCCGGGTCGAGCTCCGTCTTGCCGGGGCAGTCGCCGCCGATGGCGTTGACGTGCACGCCGGGGTGCGCGAGGCGGAACACCATGTCGTGGGCGAGCACGGTCGCGTTCGCCTTGTCGGCCGTGCAGGTGGTGATCACGTCGGCGCCCGTGACGGCGTCCTCCCCGCTGGTCGCCTCGTGCACCTCGAAGCCGAGGGCGCGGGCGTGCCGGGCGAGCTTGGCCTGCGCGCCCGGGTCGGTGTCCCAGACGCGCAGGTGCGTGATGCCGAGCGCGGCCCGCATCCCCAGCGCCTGGAACTCCGACTGCGAGCCCGCGCCGATCAGCGCGAGGGTGCGCGAGCCGGCGCGCGCCAGGTAGCGGGCGGCGAGGGCCGACGTCGCCGCCGTCCGCAGCGCGGTGAGCAGCGTCATCTCGGCGAGGAACGTGGGGTAGCCGTTGCGCACGTCGGCGAGGACGCCGAACGCGGTGACCGTCTGGAAGCCGCGGGCCGGGTTGCGCGGGTGGCCGTTGACGAACTTGAAGCCGTAGGTGACGTCGTCGGACGTCGGCATGAGCTCGATGACGCCGTCGCGCGAGTGCGACGCGACCCGCGGCCGCTTGTCGAGGTCGGGCCAGCGGGCGAGGTCGACCTCCAGCGCGTCCACCAGGCGCGCGATGACGGCCTCCGGTCCGCGGTGCGCCACCCAGCGCGCCATGGACGCGACGTCGAGGAACGGGACCCGGCTGGTGGGCAGGTGCGTGGGCTCGGTCATGCGCGGGCCTCCTGCTCGGTCGTGGCGGTCGGGGCGGGGCGGAGCTCGAGGGTGCAGCACTTCACGGAGCCGCCGCCCTTGAGCAGCTCGGACAGGTCGATCCCGACGGGCTCGAAGCCGCGCTCGCGCAGGCGGGCGTGCATGCCGGTGGCGCGGTCGGTGAGAAAAACGTGCCGCCCGTCGGAGACGGCGTTGAGGCCGAGCACCGCGGCGTCCTCCGGCGTGGCGAGGACCGCGTCGGGGTAGCGCTCCGCGAGCACCGCCTGCGAGGCGGGGCTGAACGCCTCCGGCAGGTAGGCGACCAGCGGCGACGGGCCGGCGTCGAGCACCGCGAGCGCCGTGTCGAGGTGGTAGTAGCGGGGGTCCACGAGCTCGAGGGTCACGACCTCGACACCCAGCAGCGCGGCGACCTCGGCGTGCGCGGCGCGGGAGGTGCGGAAGCCGGTGCCCGCCAGCATGACCTCGCCGGCGAGCAGCAGGTCGCCCTCGCCCTCGTTCTGCTCGGCCGCCTGGCCGAGGCTGACGACGCCGTCGCCCGCGCCGGCGAACCACGTGTCGTACGCGATCCCCTCGGGCCGCCGCTCCGGGTAGGTGAACCGCGCCGCCAGGGCGCGCCCGCCGACCACGACGCCGCCGTTCGCGGCGTACACCATGTCGGGCAGGCCGGGCACCGGGTCGATCACCTCGACGCGGTGGCCGTAGGCCTCGTACGTGGCGCGCAGGTGCTCCCACTGCGCGAGCGCCCGGCCGGCGTCGACGGGGACGCCGAGGTCCATCCACGGGTTGATCTCGTAGACCACGTCGAAGTAGGTGGGCGGGCACATGAGGAAGCGGCGCGGGGTGGCCGTCCGCTCGATCCTCGCGGGCTGGGGAACCGTGGCCGACGTCGTCGTCGGCGTGGTGAGGGCCGTCATGACCGGGACGCTAGGGCCGCGGTCGTTGCGACCGACGCGCGATCCGTTGCGTGTTGCGGGCGCCGACCTGACGGATCGTGCGCGACGGTGGAAGAAATCGGGCATGGTGGCGGCATGGACGTGCTGAACCGGAGGATCGTCGGCCACCTGCTGCGCGACGGGCGCGCGACCTACGCCGACATCGGCGCCGACGTCGGGCTGTCCGCGCCGGCGGTGAAGCGGCGGGTGGACGTCATGCTGGCGCGCGGCGAGATCACCGGGTTCACGGTGCGGGTGGCGCCGGAGGAGCTCGGGTGGGGCGTCGAGGCGTACGTGGAGCTGTTCTGCCGCGGCAACGTCTCCCCCGCCACGCTGCGCCGCGACCTGGCGACGATCCCCGAGATCGTGCGGGTCGACACCGTCACCGGCGAGGCCGACGCGATGGTGCAGATCATGGCCGGGAACATGGCCGACGTGGAGCGCACGGTCGAGGCCATCCGCGCCAGCGCCCGTGTCGACAAGACGCGCACCTCGCTGGTCATGACGCGGGTCATCGACCGGCCCGCACGGTCCTCCTCGGCGGAGGGGGCGTGACGTGCGCGCCCGCGGGCTCGTCGGGCCGCCCGTCGGCCTCACGGTCGTCGTCGCGGCGGCGGCCGCCCTCGCGTCCTGCTCCTCCCCCGGCGACGACGCCGCGCCGCTGCCGAGCGGCGTCGCGCAGGACCTGAGCGCCGAGCTGCGGCAGGACCGCACCCAGTACGCGGACCGTCGAGCCACGCTGCGCGTCGTCAACGGCTCCGGCCGCACGGTGACGCTGCTCGGCGGCGCCCTCGACGCGCCGGGCTACGGCCCGAGCAGCCCCGACGGCGCCCCGCGCGCCCGCACCCTCGCGCCCGGCGCCGGACGCGACGTGCGGCTACGGCTCGGGGAGGTCGACTGCGACGCCGAGCCGCCCGCGGCCCTCACCGGCGCGGACGCGCAGCGGACGCCCGTCGCCACGGCGACCGTGCGCCTCGCGGCAGGAGAGGCCTCCCCCGGGAGCACGCCGGCGGGGACCGCCGTCGAGGTGGAGGTCGTCGACCCGCTGGCCCGCCTCGCCGCCGTGCACGCGGAGGCGTGCGCCGAGCGCCTCGTCGCCTCCGGCGTGGCGCTGCGCGTCGGCGACGTCCGCGCCGCGCGGGTCCGCACCCCCGACGGTGTCGTCGACGGCGGGCGCATCACCCTCGCGGTCGAGCCCGTGCCCGGCGGCCCCGACGTGGGGCTGCTGCGGGTGGCGGGCACCACCCTGCTGTCCCCCGCCTCCGGCCCCGCCTGGACGGGCGACGACCTGACCCCCGACGCCGGCGGCCGGGTCGTGCTCGACGTCGTGCCTGCGCGCTGCGACCCGCACGTCGTGGCGGAGGACAAGCGCGGCGCCTTCCTGCCCGTGCACGCCGAGGTCGACGGCGCCCGGCAGCCCGAGATCTACGTGCCCATGACCGACGAGCAGCGCGCCGCCGTCTACGGCCTCGTGCATGACGCGTGCGGTTGGGGTTGAGCGGAGAGCGGGTGAAATCCTGTGAGGCCTTCCCCTTATTGAGGCAACCTCAGTAGTCTCGCTCCAGCCCCGTCGATGGCGACGGGCCACGGCCCCGCGCCGTGCCACCTCCCGCGTCGACGTGGACGCGCTCCGGAGTGAGGCCCGATGACCCCCACCGCACCCGTTCCCCGCCGATCCCGCGGCCATGCCGCGTCCACCGTCACCGCCATCGCGGCGCTCGCCCTTGCGGCCCTTGTCGCGCTCGTGGTGCTCGTCCTGCTCGACGGCAAGGTCGCCGACGGCGCCACCCGCCTCGACGCCGGCGCCACCGCCGTGCGCGACGGCGCCGCTGACCTCGCCGACGGCAGCGGTCGCCTCTCCGACGGCGCCGGCGCCCTCGCCGACGGCGCATCCGACCTGTCGGACGGCACCGCCCGCCTCGTCGACGGGACCGACGAGCTGACGGCCGGCACCGCCGAGCTCAACACCGGTGCCGCCGAGCTGTCCGAAGGGCTGAACGACCGACTGAGCCCCGGCGCGACCCGAGCGTCCGCGGGGATCGTCGAGCTGCACGACGGCACCGTCCGGCTGCGCGCTGGCAGCGCCGAGCTCGCAGCCGGCGCGTCCCAGCTCCACGACGGCAGCACCACCCTCGCCGTCGGCTCGGGCGAGCTCGCCGACGGCGCGGCAAGCGCCGACGCCGGCGCGAGCCGGCTCGCCGCGGGCTCAAGCACGGCCGCGGACGGCGCGCAGGCCCTCGCCGGCGGGACTGAGGCGCTGGCCGCGGGCAGCGCCCGGCTCTCCGCCGGTGCAGCGAAGCTCACCGGTGGCGTCCACGACCTCTCGCAGGGCATCGACACTCTGGTCGGCAAGGGCGGCGACCTTGCGGCCGGCGCAGCCAAGGCTGCCACCGGTGCCCAGGAGGTCCTGCAGGGCGCCACGGGCGTCGACCAGGGTGCGGACAAGGTCGTCGCCGGCACGACGAAGGCTGCTGGCGGAGCGTCCGACCTCGCCGCCGGAGCCGCCCGGACCGCAGACGGAGCCCGGCTGGCGGCCCAGAGCGGCGCACAGCTCGCCGAGGGGCTGAAGACCGCCGTCTCCGGGGCGGATCAGACCGCCGAGGGGGTTTCCGGCATCGCAGGAGAACTCAGGACGCTGGCGAAGTCCACGGAGGACGAGGCGACCAAGGCGCACCTGGAGGCGCTCGCCGCCAAGGCCGACGCCGTCGCAGGTGGAGCGGGCCAGGTCGCGAGCGGTATCCGCACCGGACAGGAGAACGTCGCCGCGCTCGCAGGATCGCTCCGCGAGGTCGCCGGAGGCGCCACCCTGGTCGAGGCCGGCGCCACCGGTATCGACGCGGGTCTGAACGACGCGGAGGACGGTCTGCTCGTCGGGACGAAGGCCCTCGCCCTCGGCACCGAGAACCTCAAGACCGGCGCCGGGAAGCTCGCCGACGGCACCACCGACGTCAGCGACGGCGTGTCCGCTGTGCTCGACGGCGGCAAGAAGCTTCAGGCCGGGGCGACGACTGCCGCAGCCGGCTCCAGCACTCTCGGTGCCGGGCTCGACGACCTCGCGGGCAAGAGTGTCACGCTGAACGACGGCGCCCAGCTCGTCGCGTCCGGGACGGGCCGCCTTGCGTCGGGCGCCACCGAGCTGGCCGGAAGGATGCCGGCGCTCGCCGAGGGAGCCGCGACGGTCGCGGCGGGCAATGCCCGGCTGTCCACCAAGCTGGGCGACGCGGAGGCTGGCGCGTGGCGTCTGACGACCGGTCTCGATGACGCGGAGGCAGGCGCAAGCCGCCTGGACGACGGGCTGGACGAGCTGGCGACGGGCGCCACCGACGCCGCGGCCGGCGCCGAGCGGCTGCGCAAGGGCGGCGAGCGACTCGACGACGGCGCGGCGGAGCTCGCCACGGGCTCCGGCGAGCTCGCCGCCGGGGCGGGCCGGCTCCTGTCGGGCGCGTCGGAGCTCTTCGAGGGGAGCACGGAGCTGGCGGACGGCGCCGGCGAGCTGTCGGCCGGGACGGTCGAGCTCGCGGACGGCACCACCACGATGCGCACGGAGATGGAGTCCAGCCCTGCGGACCCGGCGGCGCTGGCGGGCGGGATGTTGCTGGCCCTCGGCCTCCTGGGCGGGGTGGTGGCGCTGACCCTCCACCTGCGCCGTCGCGCCTGAGGGCGAACCGACACGCCGGACGGCCCGGCCGACACTCAGGGGAGCGTCGGCCGGGCCGTCGGTGCGTCAGGGCGTTCCGGTCACCACCTGCCGAAGATGACCTCCCACAGGCTCTTCACCCGGATGGTGGTGGTCGTCGAGGCGGGCTCGGTGGCGTCGTCACCGGTGTAGCGGACCTCCACCTCGACGGTGCCGGGCTTGAACGGCCCCGCCCACAGGCGGGCGTCGCCCTTCGCGTTCAGCCTGTCGGCGTCGACCTTCCTGCCGTCGACCGTCGCGGTGACCTTCCCGGTGGGCGTGCCGTCAGGTGTCTCGACCGACACCGCGAGGCGCACCGGCTGGAACCAGGCGACCGCGGTCTTCGGGGCGTCGACCGTGAGGGTCGGGGTGGCCTTGGCCGGCTCGGTCACCTCGATCGGCACGGTCACCTCGGTGCCGGTCGCCGCGCCCGTGAGGGTGAGGCTCGCGGCCCCGGCCGGGGTGTCCGCCGGGAGCTCGACGGCGACCGACGCGGTGCCGATCGTGTCGTCCGGCGTCGTGCCGGCCGTCGTGGTGACGGGGGCCGTGCCGAGCTCGGCGTCGCCGAGGGACACGGTCAGCTCGGAGTCGGTGACGTCACCCGGCGCGGACATGGACCAGGACGAGACGTCGAACGCGACGGTCGTGCCGGGCTCGTACGCCTCGGGGGCGTCGGCCGGGAACGAGACGCCGACGGCGCGCTGGCTCGGGTCGACGGGGAGCGGCTCGTCGGCGGCGAAGGTCGCCATGTAGTCGACGAACGCCGCAAGGTCGGCCTTGCCCGTGTCGCGGGCGTTCGCACCCTCCGCGAACGCGCGGAAGTTGTCGCCGCCCGAGGCGAGGAACGAGTTCGCCGTGACGGAGTATGACGCCGCCGGGTCGACGGCCTCGCCGTCCAGCCACATGCCGGTGATGCGGTCGCCCTCCTCGCGGTTCGCGTCGAACGTGTACGTGAACCCGTCGGAGACGCCCAGGCGCAGGAACGGCCGCGACGGCACGTTGCCGTCGGCGTCGCGCTGCCACTGCTGCTCGAGGACGGCCTTGATTTGCTCGCCCGTGAGGTCCATGTTGACGAGGGTGTTGGCGAACGGCTGCACCGCGGCCGCCTGCTTGTAGGTGAGCGTGCGCGGGAAGGCGTCCGTGCCGGAGCCCACCATGTCGGCGCGCAGGCCGCCGGGGTTCATGAACGCGATCTGCGCGCCGCCCGACTCGGGTGCCTCGGTGGCCCAGCGCTGCACCTCGGCCACGAGGTTGCCGAGCGTGGACTCGCCGCCGCGGTTCTCCGCGCCGGACGACAGCTTGGCCCGGTTGAAGGCCCCGCCGATCTCGCCCAGCGGCTCCGCGCCGAGCACGTCGGCCTCGGCGACGGCGTCGGACACGATCGTCGCGACGTCCGGGTCGGCCGGGTACTGGCCAGCGAGCGGCAGGACCGCCGTCTCGACGCCGACCGGCTCACCCGTCGCGGCGTCCACCGAGTACGTGAGCTGGTTGAGGTTGTAGCCGTACTGGCCCGCGGAGACGACCGGGCGCTCCGTCACGGCCTCGCCGGCCCACTCGTCGACCGGGAACTTGCAGTCGTAGGCGAGGTGCGTGTGCCCCGAGACGATGGCGTCCACCTCGGGGCCGACGTCGTTGACGATGCTCGCGAACGCGTTGTCCGCCGTCGGCATCGCGGCGCAGTCCGTGGACTCCGCGCCCTCGTGCACCAGCATGACGACGAGGTCGGCGCCCTCGGCCTTGAGCGCGTCGGCCTCCTCGTTCACCGAGTCGACGATGCCGCGCACCTCGAGGTCGGCGATCCCGGCCGGGCTGACGAGCGCGGGCAGCTCCTCGGTGACCGCGCCGACGAAGCCGACCTGCACGTCGCCGAAGTCCTTCAGCCACGTGGCGGGGACGGCGTCGTCGCCGGTCGCCCTGACCTTGAGGTTCGCGGCCACGTACTGCCACTGCGCGCCGCCGTACGGGTTGGTCGCGGCGTCGTAGGGCGCCATCACGCGGTTCACCAGGTCGTCGTAGCCCTGGTCGAGCTCGTGGTTGCCGACCGCCGACACGTCGAGGCCCGCGGCGTTGAGGGCGTCGATGGTGGGCTTGTCGTGCTGGATGAAGGACTCGAACGTCGAGGCGCCGATGAGGTCGCCCGCGGCCGCGAACACGGTGTTCGGGTTCTCGGCGCGCAGCTGCTGCACCGCGCCGGCCAGCACCGCGGCGCCGGCCTCGGTGCCGTTCG
Organism: Isoptericola sp. NPDC057391; assembly: GCF_042668085.1. Lineage (NCBI taxonomy): Bacteria > Bacillati > Actinomycetota > Actinomycetes > Micrococcales > Promicromonosporaceae > Isoptericola > Isoptericola sp. NPDC057391. The sequence goes on from NZ_JBHVBO010000007.1 coordinate 8,812, forward strand.
CCTGGATGCGGCCGTGGAAGTCGTTGGTGGCGAGGATCTGGACGTCGACGATCGGGTCGGCGCTGGCGGACACGGCGCCGGCGGTCGTGAGCCCCGCGAAGGCGAGGGTCACGCACGCGACGCCGGCGGTCCGCCGCCGAGGAAAGGGCCGAGCAGAGGACATGGGTTGCTCCCGGTGCCAGTGACTGTGGTGGGCGTCACCGTAGCGGGGCCGTGCGACAGCGGCATGACGACCACGAGAACCGGGGACGAACGCCGACCCGGGAGGGCTCCGTACTACCTCGCCGGGCCCGGGACTACCTCGCCGGGCCGTGTACTACCTCGGCGAGACCGGGTCCGGCTCGTCCTGCGCCGCGGGCACGGCGGACCCGGCGGGGACCGCCGTCGGCTCGCTCAGGTGGCCCGTGCGGCGCAGCCACCACTCGGCGAGGAGCGTCGTGAGGGGCGGGACGGCGGCCGCGAGCGCCACCAGCGTGCGGAACCAGCCCCAGCGCAGCTTCACCGCGGCGACCAGCGCGACCACGACGTAGGCCACGAACGCCGCGCCGTGCAGCCGGCCGAACAGCCAGACGCCCGCCTCCGTCGTCTCCGTGACGTACTTGAGGAACATCCCGACCAGCAGGCCCGCCCAGGTGAACGCCTCGATCACGGCGATCGCCGCGTACACGCGGCCGGTGCGGGACAGGGGCTGTCGGGCGGACGACGGGGACGCAGGCATGCGGGACCTCTCGGGCGGTGCGGACGCGGTGTCCCCAGTCTGCCCGACACACGTCGTCGTCCCGCCCGACGAGGTGACAGCCCGTCGGCACCTCGGCGCGGCAGGGTCGAACGCGATCCTCGGAGTCAGGCCAGCGGGCCGAGGGCCGCGCGCCGGTCGGTGCCGGACAGGGCGGCCGCGAGCGCGGGCTCGTCGAGCGCGTCGACCAGCCGCTTCTCCTCGTACCGGAAGTGGGTCTCCATGACGGCGTCGATGCCGTCGAGGTGGCGCTCGAGCGTGGCCGCGTCCGCGTCGGCGTCGACCGCGCGCGACAGCTCGCCCAGCAGGTGGTCGAGCATGCGGTGGTCGCGCTGCAGCTCGGCGACCACGCCGGCGAGGTCGGGGCGCAGGTCGAGCAGGGCCGTGAAGACGTTGTCGTCCTCGCCGCGGTGGTGGCCCTCCAGCGCCTGGCAGAACCCGTGGCAGTACAGGCCGAGCAGGCGGCGGGGGTCGCCGTCGGCCCGGGAGGCGGCGCCGTCGGCGGTGGCGACGGCCTCCCGCGCGACCTCCAGCGCGTCGCGGAGGCGGGCGTGCACGGCGAGCAGCTCCTGCCCCCACGCGACGAGGCGGGCGGTGAGGTCGGCGGTGCCGGACGAAGGGTCGGTGGACGGGGCGGTGGTCTCTCGGTTCGGGTCGGTCACGATGCGCCGAGCCTAGTCGGGCGGGACCGGCGAGGGCGCGGCGGTCGAGCCCCTGGTCACGACGCCGTCGCCCGCCGTCCACCTGGTGTCCGCCGCGCGGTCACGCGGGACCGATGGGATGGTCGGGCAACGGACGCCCGAGCCCCATCCCCTGGAGGACGACATGGACCACCGCAGCTCCGCCGCCCCCGCCGGCATCACCCGACGCGGCGCGCTCACCGCCGCTGGTGCGCTCGGCGCGCTGGGCGTCGCCGGCGCCCTGTCCGCGCCGGGTGCCGCCGCCACGACCGCCGCACGACCGGCCAAGGGCGCGCTGATCGGCCCCGCCAAGGGGACGACGCTGCACGCGATGAGCTTCAACATCCGGCTGGACCGCGAGGACGCGACCCAGCCCGGCGAGCCCGACCACTGGCCCGACCGCGCCCCGCTCGTCACCGCCTTCCTCGCGCTGGAGCAGCCCACGATCCTCGGGGTGCAGGAGGCGGAGTTCCAGCAGCTCGTCGCCGTCGAGCGGGGTCTCGGCAAGCACTACCGCACGGTGGGCTACGGACGGTCGGGCGGCGCGGACGGCGAGTACTCGGCGATCTTCTACGACGCTCGCCGGCTCACGCTGCTGTGGTGGGACCAGTTCTGGCTGTCGGACACCCCGGACGTCATCGGCTCCACCACGTGGGGCAACTCGGTGACCCGCATCGTCACCTGGGCCCGGTTCCGCGACGAGCGCACCGGCACCGAGCTCGTGCACGTGAACTCGCACTTCGACCACCAGTCGGAGCACGCCCGCGTGCGCAGCGCCGAGGTGGTGCGCGACCTGGTCGCCGGGTTCGGGCTGCCCGTCGTCTTCACCGCCGACGCCAACGCGCCCGCCGAGCGGTCCGCGCCCTACGACGTGCTCGTCCCGGACGGGGGCCTGCTCGACACGTGGGTGGCGGCCGACCGCCGGCTCACCCCCGACGTGGGCACGTTCCCCAACTACGGCGAGCCCGTGCCGGGCGGCAACCGCATCGACTGGGTGCTCGCGACCGGAGGCACCGAGGTGCTCGCCGCGGCCACCAACACCTGGACCAGGGACGGTCGCTGGCCCAGCGACCACACCCCGGTCCAGGCGCTGCTGCGCCTGCCGTGACGTCGGCGCGGCGGCGATGAGTCCGGGCGGCTCGCGCCGTCCCCCCTCCATGACGAGACCACGTGACGCCTCGGACGTCGGTCCCGCGGACGGCGACGCCCTCGGCCCGGAACGCTTCACCGACGGCCCGGCGCGGCTGTGCTTCCAGGCCGTCGGGGACCCCGCCGACCCGACGGTGCTGCTGGTCGGCGGCGTCGGGTCGTCGATGGACTGGTGGCCCGCCGACCTCGTCGCGGCGCTCGCCGCCGGCCGGCACGTCGTCCGGTACGACCACCGCGACACGGGCCGCTCGGCCACCAGCCGGCCCGGCGCCCCCGACTACACCGGCCGGGACGTCACGGAGGACGCGCTGCGCGTGCTCGACGCCGTGGGCGCCGCCCGGGCGCACCTGGTGGGCCTGTCGATGGGCGGCGCCATCGTGCAGGAGCTGGCGCTCGAGCACCCCGACCGCGTCGCGTCGGCCACGCTGATGTCCACGACGCGCGCGTTCGCCGGGGCCGACGACGCCGCCCTGCCGCCGTCCGACCCCGCGCTGCACGGCCTCTGGGACGGCCCCTCCCCCGACCCGGGTGACACGGCCGCGCTCGTCGAGGCCGCCGTCGCCGAGGACCGCGCGCTCACCGGCCGGGGCGACTTCGACGAGGCACGCACCCGCGCCGTCGCGACCCGCGCCGTCGAGCGGTCGACCGACCCGACCGCCGGGAGCAACCACTTCGCCGCGGAGCCCGGCGCGCCGTTCGAGGGCACGCTCGCGGACCTCGCCGTGCCGACGCTCGTCGTGCACGGCAGCGAGGACCCGCTGTTCCCCGGCCACGGCGCGGCGCTGGCGGCCCAGATCCCCGGGGCGCGGCTGCTGGTGCTCGACGGCGTCGGCCACCAGGTCGCGCCGCCCTCGTCGTGGGACGTGCTGCTCCCGGCCCTGCTCGAGCACACCGCCGAGCCCACCCGCTGAGCCCACCGCCGAGCGCACACCCAGGCAACAGGGCCAGGATGGGCGGCATGTCCTCCCTCATGCTGACCACCTGGGGCCACGCCGGCGTCCGCCTGGAGCGTGACGACCGCACCCTCGTCATCGACCCCGGCACGTTCACCGACCCGCGCATCCTCGACGGCGCCGACGCCGTGCTCGTCACCCACGAGCACGCCGACCACGTCGACGTGCCCCTCGTCGCCGCGGCGCTGGCCGCCGCCGGCGGGCCCGGCCTGTGGGCGCCGGCCCCCGTCGTCGAGCAGCTCGCAGGGGCCGGCGCCCCCGCCGACCGCCTGCGCGCCGTCGACGGCGGGGACGAGCTCACCGCGGCGGGGTTCGCGGTGCGGGCGCTCGGGCACGTGCACGCCACCATCCACCCGGACATCCCCCCGCCCGCCAACGTCGCGTACCTCGTCGACGGCGCGGTGTTGCACCCGGGCGACTCGTTCACGCCGCCGCCCGCGGGCGTGGCGGTCGAGGCGCTGACGCTGCCCGTCGCGGGCCCCTGGATGAAGCTCGGGGAGGCCGTCGACTACGTGCGCCGGGTGGCGCCGCGGGTCGCCGTCCCGATCCACGACGCCATCCTCAGCGACGCCGGGCTGGCGCTCGTCGACCGCGTCGCGGGCGGGCTGGGCGGCGCCGAGTACCGGCGCCTCTCCGTCGGCGAGCCGCTCCAGGTCCCGCTCCCTGACGGCCCGCGGTGACGGTCAGCCGCGGCTGAGCGGCACGACGTCGGCCAGCGGCGCCTGCAGCTCCGCCGCACCGCCGGCGGGGCGGAAGCCGAGCGCCACGTTGATCGCCAGCATCGGGGCGTTCGTCTCGTTGTTCCACGTGGAGATCCGGCGCGCGGCGGGGCGCAGGCGCGTGTGCTCGCGCAGGTTCACCGCCTTGAGGAGCATGCCCAGCCGGTGGCCGCGGTGCCCGGGCAGCACCACGGTGCTCTCCTGCTCGGTGAGCTCGGGGCGGTCGTCAGCCCACTCGAGGATCGTCATGCCCACGAGGGTGCCGGTGGGCGCGTGCTCGGCCGCGGTGACCAGCAGCGTCTGCCCGCGCTCGGCGCGCTTGGCCTCCTCGACGCGGATGCGCGCGCCGTCCCACTGCTCGGCCTCGAGCGCGAGGCCGCCGTTCGGCTCGTCCTCGGACAGGCTGTGCTCCAGCGCCGCGAGCTGCTCGACCCACGCCTCGGGCATCCGGTCCTGCCAGGTGTGCAGGCGGTAGGCGTCGCCGGCCCGCGCGGCGGCGTCGGCGGCGAACCGCTCGACGACGTCGTCGGGCAGCGGCACGTCGAGGACCGAGCGGCGCGCGACGATCTCGAGCCCCAGCCCGGCCCGGCGGGCGAAGCGCATGCCGGGCAGCGCGGCGGAGACGAGCCCCGGCCCCTCCCGCGGCGCGAGGGCGACGGGCGACCCCGGGGCGGGCTCGTCGGCGAGCTCGACCTCCGCGAACACCGTGGTGCGGCCCTCGGTGAGCGCGATCCGACGCAGCCGGTCCGCGACGGCCGACCCGATGCCCCGGCCGCGGTGCTCGGGCAGCACCGCGACCCGCACCTCGGCGAGGTGGCGGTTGTCGGAGACGGGCAGGGTGAGGACGCCGTGCCCGACGACGCGGGGGGCGGGGCCGTCGCCCTCGCCTCCAGCCACCGCGACGAGCCGGTGACGCCGCGCGTGCTCCTGGTGCCGGTCGGCCACCAGCAGGTCGACGGCGCGCGGCGCGAAGTCGTCGTGACCCAGGTCGGCCAGGGCGACGGCGCGCTCCAGCGCCGCGATCCCGTGGTACGCCCACGCCTCGGGCGCGTCGAGACGGTCGGCGCGGGGCGGTTCGACGAGGCGCCACGTCGGTGTGGCCGCGGGGGTGCTCATGCCCACACGGTGCGCCGCGGCGGGGGCCCGCGTCACGCGCTTTTCGGCGGCCGGCGTCGCGGCTCGCCCGCCCCGGCGCGTAGGGTGCCTGACCGTGACGACCGAGACCCCCCTGCCGGTGACCACGGGCCGGCTGGTCCTGCGCGAGCACCGCGCGGAGGACCTCGAGCCCCTGCTCGCCTACTACGCCGACCCCGATGTCGCGCGCTACCTGCTCGAGGAGCCGTGGACGCCGGACGTCGCGGAGGCGCAGCTCGCGAAGCGCCTCGCGCGCACGCGCATCGACGAGCCCGGCTCCGCCCTCGCGCTGATCGTGGAGCACGACGGCCGGGTCGTCGGCGACGTCGCCCTGTGGACCACGGGCGACACCGTCTCCCGCGGCGAGATCGGGTGGGTCTTCCACCCCGACCACACCGGGCAGGGCTTCGCGACCGAAGCCGTGCGCGCCGTCCTGGGCCTCGCGTTCGACTTCTACCGCATGCACCGCGTCGTCGCGCAGCTCGACGCCCGCAACGACGCCTCCGCCCGGCTGTGCGAGCGCGTCGGGATGCGGCGCGAGGGGCACCTGCGCGAGGACTGGTGGTCCAAGGGCGAGTGGACGGACACGCTCGTCTACGGCGTGCTCAAGGGTGACCGCGCGGCCTGACCTTCCGCCGCGGACGACGCCGCGGCACGATGGGGCGATGACCTCCGACATCGTGGTCCGGCCCGCGAACGAGGCGTCGTGGGACGACCTGCAGACCGTGCTCGGCCAGCGCGGCGAGGCTGCGCGGTGCCAGTGCCGGTGGTTCCAGACGCCGTCGTCCGACTGGCGCGAGACCGCCCGCGAGGAGCGGGCGGCCGCGCTGCGCCGTGACACGCACTGCGGCGAGCCGGACGCCCCCACGACCAGCGGGCTCCTCGCCTGGCTCGACGGCGAGCCCGCCGGGTGGTGCGCCGTCGAACCCCGCACCGCGTACCCCCGGCTGCGCACCGCCCGCGTGCCGTGGTCGGGCCGCGCCGAGGACAAGGACGACGACGGCGTGTGGGCCGTGGTCTGCTTCGTCACCCGCGCCGGGTACCGCCGCCGCGGGGTCAGCGCGGCCCTCACCGCCGCCGCCGTCGAGCACGCCCGCTCCCGCGGGGCGCGCGCCGTCGAGGGGTACCCGATGGTCGTGGGGCCCGGCTACCAGGACTCGTGGGGCGAGCTCTACGTCGGCGTGGCGTCGGTGTTCGAGGCCGCCGGGTTCCGCGAGGTGAGCCGCCCGACGTCGCGCCGCGCGGTGATGCGCCTCGACCTCTGATCCCGGCCCCGCTCAGCGCCGCTCGACGTGCTCCGCCAGGAACTCGCCCCACGTCTGCTTGCCCACGGCGCGGTCGGGCGCGAGGTTGCCGCCCGCCGCGTACGCGCGCGACGCGGCCCCGGGGACGCGGACCGGCATCGTGGGCCGCCGCGACCCGACGGCGTCGAGGTAGTCCCGCACCATCTCGCGGAACGTGAGCACCTCCGGCCCGGCGATGTCGGGCACGCGCCCCTGCGGGTCGCCGAGCGCCAGCTCCACGAGGCGCGCCGCGACCTCGTCGGCCGCGATCGGCTGCGCCCTCCAGCCCGACGGCGTGGGCACCACCGGCAGCTTCGCCAGCGCCCGGGCGGCGATGAGCACCAGCTCGTGGAACTGCGTCGCGCGCAGGTTGGACCACGCGATCCCGGACTCCTCCAGCACCCGCTCCTGGGCCAGCTTGCTCGCCATGTAGCCGAGGGCGCGACGGTCGAAGCCGGACCTCACGGGCACCTTTTCCGCACCCACCACCGAGACGTTCACCAGGTGCGGGTCCGTGCCGGCGTCCCGGATCGCCCGCACCAGCGCCCGCGCCATCGGCTCGTTGTGGAGCTGGTCGCCGGCGAGGTGGACGATCGCGTCCGCGTCGCCCACGGCCTGCGCCAGGCCCTCGCCCGTCGTCCAGTCGGCGACGACGAACCGCACGCCGTCCCCGTCTGCGTGCGGGCTGCGGCTGAGCACCCGCACCTGCGCACCGGTGCGCACCAGCCGCGGCACCACCAGCCTGCCGAGATGTCCCGTCCCACCGGTGACCAGGATGCGTGTCATGCCGTCCTCCTCCGTCGCCGCGCGACCATCGCGCGTCCTGCCACTCCGACGACACGGGGTGCGGGGACGTGACGACCGCGGCGGCTACCGACGGCCACGCTCGACGGCGACCGTGCCGGTGTCGAGCGGGAAGCGGCGCCGCAGCAGGATGCGCTGGACCAGGGTCCACGTCACCGTCACCAGGAGGTACAGGCCCGCGGCGAGCGGGACGAAGCACGCGACGGCGGCGGTGACGAACTGCAGCGCACCCAGCGCGCGCTGCATCCCCGGTGCGGCGGCCGGGCCCGTCGCCGAGGGCACGGCCAGCGCCCCGCCGGGCAGCGCGGCGCGCCGCGTCAGCTCGCCCACGAGGGCGACGGCGAGCACGAGCCCGCCGAGCACCGCCACGGTCGCGACGCCCGGTGCCCCGCCGGAGAGCACCCCGACGAGGCTGGTGCCGAGCGGCACGCCGAACACCGTGTGGCCCAGCAGGGCGTTGGTGCCGCCGGCGATCTCCGCGTGCACGAACACCGCGTAGATGACCCCGACCACCGGGGCCTGCAGCAGCATCGGCAGGCAGCCGGCCAGGGGCGTGGTGCCCTCGTCGGCGTAGAGCTGCATCGTGGCGCGCTGCAACGCCTCGGGGTCCGCGCGGTGGCGGCGCTGCAGCTCGGCGATCCGGGGAGCGAGGCGCATCCGGGTGCGTTCCGCGCGGGCCTGCGAGATCCCGACGGGGATGAGGGCGGCGCGGACGGCGAGCGTCACGGCGACGACGGCGGCCGCCGCGGCACCGGCGCCGAGGGCCGGTGCGAACAGGTGGGTCAGGCCCATCAGGGCGTGGTACGCGCCGCCGAGCACGGCGGCGACAGGGGGGAGGGCGAAGAGATCCATGGGGTGTCCTCGGTCGAACGACAAGGGGTCGCGTTCGCCGAACACCCCGCGGGCGTGCGGGGTCGCCGCAGCAGCGCGCACGAGGGCGCACCGTCCGGGCGGGAGGGTTCAGGGCATGCCCGAGGGGTGGTCAGCCGGCGAGGACGCCGGGGGCACGCGGCCGGGGGTGGCCGGGCGCGTGGGGATCGCTCTGGGTGACGAGCGGCGGGACGTCGGCGGAGCGCCGCACGACGGGCGCGGTCACGGGCACGAGCCGCGGACCGGCCGCCGTCGCGCGGGCCACGACGCTCAGCGCCATCGCGGCGAGGCCGGCGGCGCCGACCAGGAGGAGCAGGGTCGTCAGAGTCGGGGTGCCGAGCAGCACCGCGAGCGACGACGACACGTCGCGCGCCAGCACGAGCAGGACCTCACCCATGCCGTCTCCCCTCCCGCTCATGGGACCGTCCCGTCACGATAGCGCGCGCGTCAGGTCCCGTCGGCGAGCCGGTCGAGAGCGGCGAGCGGCCCGGCGAGCACGCCGCCCTCCACGGGCAGCGTGACGCCCGTGATCCACGCGGCGTCGTCGGACGCGAGGAACGCGACGGCCGCGGCGATGTCCGCCGGCTCGCCCACGCGCCCCAGCGGGTACATCGGCGCGAGGCGGTCGGGACCGCCCTGGTCGTCCCAGACGCGGGTGCGGACGGTGCCGGGCGCGACGACGTTGACGCGCACGCCGTCCGGCCCGAGCCGGACGGCGAGGTTCTTCGCCAGCACGCCGAGCCCGGCCTTCGCGGCGGAGTAGGCGTCGCCCCCGAACGCCGCGAGGCCGTTGACCGAACCGACCAGCACGACGGCGCCGCCCGGGCGGGTCAGGTGCGGTGCTGCGGCGCGCACGACGCGCGCCGGACCGGTGAGGTTGAGGTCCACGGTGGCGGCCCAGTCCGCGTCGGTGCCGCCGTCGAGCTGGTCCGGGTGGCCGAGCGCGCCGCCCGCGACGTTGACCACCGCGTCGAGGCGGCCGAACCGGCTCACGGCGGCGTCCACCGCCGCCTCGACCGACGCCCGGTCGGTGAGGTCGCAGGGCACGACGAGCGCCTCCGGCCCGAGGGCCGCCGCCGTCTGCTCGGCCGCGGCCGTGTCGACGTCGGCGAGCACCACCGACGCTCCCTCGGCGGCCAGCCGCCGCACGACGGCGGCGCCGATGCCGTGCGCGGCCCCGGTCACGAGCGCGACGCGCCCCGCGAAGCGGTCCATCGCTCCCCCTCTCGCCGTGCCGGCTCAGGCGCCGACGTAGTCGGCGAGGTGCTCGCCGGTGACGGTGGAGCGGGCGGCCACGAGGTCGGCGGGCGTGCCCTCGAAGACGACCGTGCCGCCGTCGTGCCCGGCGCCCGGGCCCAGGTCGATGATCCAGTCGGCGTGCGCCATGACGGCCTGGTGGTGCTCGATGACGATCACCGTCTTGCCGGCGTCGACCAGCCGGTCCAGCAGGCCGAGCAGGTTGGCGACGTCGGCCAGGTGCAGGCCGGTGGTGGGCTCGTCGAGGATGTACGTGCCGCCCCTCTCGCCCATGTGCATGGCGAGCTTGAGCCGCTGCCGCTCGCCGCCGGACAGGGTGTTGAGGGGCTGGCCGAGCTTGACGTAGCCGAGCCCGACGTCCTCCAGGTGCGCGAGGATCTTGTGCGCCGCGGGGATCTTCGCCTCGCCCTCGCGGAAGAAGGCGTGCGCCTGCGCGACCGACAGGTCGAAGACCTCGGCGATGTTCTTGCCGCCGAGCGTGTACTCCAGCACCGACGCCATGAACCGCTTGCCGCCGCAGTCCTCGCACGGCGTCTCGACCGTCTCCATGAAGCCGAGCTCGGTGTAGATGCGGCCGTTGCCCTTGCAGGTGGGGCACGCGCCCTCCGAGTTGGCGCTGAACAGGGCGGGCTTCACCCCGTTCGCCTTCGCGAACGCCTTGCGGATCGGTTCCAGCAGGCCGGTGTAGGTGGCGGGGTTGGAGCGCCGCGAGCCCTTGATCGCGCCCTGGTCGACGACGACCACGCCCTCGCGCCCGGCGAGGTTGCCGTGGATGAGGGAGCTCTTGCCGGAGCCGGCGACGCCCGTGACGACGGTCAGGACGCCGGTCGGGACGTCGACGTCGACGTCGCGCAGGTTGTTCTGCGCCGCGCCGCGGATCTCCAGCGCACCCGAGGGCTCGCGGACCGTCTCCTTGACCCGCACCCGGTCGTCCAGGTGACGGCCGGTGAGGGTGTCGCTGGCCCGCAGCCCCTCCAGCGTGCCCTCGAAGCAGATCGTGCCGCCGTCCGTGCCGGCGCCCGGGCCCAGGTCGATCACGTGGTCGGCGATCGCGATGGCCTCCGGCTTGTGCTCGACGACGAGCACCGTGTTGCCCTTGTCGCGCAGCTCGAGGAGCAGGCCGTTCATCCTCTGGATGTCGTGCGGGTGCAGCCCGACGGTCGGCTCGTCGAACACGTACGTGACGTCGGTGAGCGCGGACCCCAGATGGCGGATCATCTTGGTGCGCTGCGCCTCGCCGCCCGACAGCGTGCCGGCCGGCCGCTCCAGCGACAGGTAGCCCAGCCCGATCTCGACGAACTTGTCGAACAGGTGCAGCAGCGAGCCGACCAGCGGCGCGACCGACGGGTCGTCGATCCCGCGGGCCCACTCGGCGGCGTCGGTGATCTGCATGCGGCACACGTCCGCGATGCCGGCGCCGTTGACCTTCGCCGACCGGGCCGACTCGTTGAGCCGGGTGCCGTCGCAGGCGGGGCACGGCACGAACACCGCGGCCCGCTCCACGAACGCCCGGATGTGCGGCTGGAGCGACTCCGGCGCCTTGCTGAACATCGACTCGCGCAGCTTGGGGATGAGGCCCTGGTAGGTCATGTTCATCCCGAGCGCCTTGATCTTCCCCTTCTCCTTGTAGAGGAAGTCGTGCCGCTCGGACTCGGTGAACTCCTTGACCGGCTTGTCCCCGTCGAGCATCCCCGACTCCGAGAAGCCCTTCACCATCCAGCCGTCGGCCTTGTAGCCCGGCACGAGGATCGCACCCTCGTTGAGGGACAGCGACTCGTCGACGATGACCGACAGGTCGAGGTCGGAGACCGTGCCGCGCCCCTCGCACTCCGGGCACATGCCGCCCAGGTACACCTGGTTGCGCACGACCTTCTTCTCGACCTCGCCCCCGGCCTTGCCGGTCGAGAACACGCCGCTCGCCGTCGACGTCGGGATGTTGAACGAGAACGCCGTGGGCGGGCCGACGTACGGCTCGCCGACGCGGCTGAACAGGTTGCGCAGCATCGCGTTCGCGTCGGTGACCGTGCCGACGGTGGACCGCACGTTGGCGCCCATCCGCTCCTGGTCCACGAGGATCGCGGTGGTGATGCCCTCCAGGACGTCCACGTCCGGGCGCGGCAGCGACGGCATGAAGCCCTGCACGAACGTCGAGTACGTCTCGTCGATGAGCCGCCGCGACTCGGCCGCGATGGTCGCGAACACCAGCGAGCTCTTGCCCGATCCCGACACCCCCGTGAACACGGAGAGGCGGCGCTTGGGGATCTCGACGTCCACGTCGCGCAGGTTGTTCTCGCGGGCGCCCTGCACGCGGATGACGTCGTGGGCGTCGGCGGCGTGGTTGGTCGTGGTCACAGAAGGGCTCCTTGGGTCGTCGATGGTCGGCGGCGCGCGGTCACACGCGGGTGAGGGGAAGGTGCGGCGGGGCCGGCAGCTCGACCTCGACCGCGTCCCCGGGGCGGACCGTGCCGCCGCGCGACACGATCCCCATGACGCCGGCGAGCCGCTCGACCGCGCCGTCGTCCCCGCGGCGCAGCACCTGCTTGAGCAGGCCCGGCTGGAAGTCGTTGATCTGCTGGCAGGGGTTGCGCAGCCCGGTGACGGTCACGACGGACTCGCCGATCGTGAGCCGGGTGCCCACGGGCAGCGCCAGCAGGTCGATCCCGCGGGTGGTGACGTTCTCCCCCAGGTCGCCGGGCGCCACGTCGTGGCCGGCGGCGGCGAGCCTGTCGAAGAGCTCGCCGTGGATGAGGTGCACCTGGCGCAGGTTCGGCTGCGACGGGTCGGCGGCCACACGGCTGCGGTGCTGCACCGTGACCCCGGCGTGGGCGTCACCCTCCACCCCGACCCCCTCGACCAGCACGATCCGGTCGACGGCCGGCTTGCTGAACCCGTGCTCGCCGCTCGCGTGCACGGAGACGACCCGGCCCGTGGCCGCCCGGGGGGACGGCGAGGCGGGGAGGGAGGGCTCCGTGACGGTCACCGGGGGCTTGCTCCTTCGGTCGGGATGGGTCGAGTCCCGCGGGAAGTGCATCGTACGCCGTACGGGCGACAGGGTCGGCGTCGAGGTCGTCGGGTCCGACGACCTCGCCGCGCGGCGTGGTGGTCCCGGTGACGTGCGGGATCCCGGGGACGCACACGTCAGGCGCCGGCCGGGACGAGGCGGACGACCGGGTACTGCCGGTCGCTCTTGCGCTGGTGCTTGTCGATGGTCGGCGCGGCCGCCGCGATCGCCGGCCACACCCGGGCGCGCTCGGCGTCGTCGAGCACGTGCGCCGTCGCGGGGACGGTGCCGGTCCCGTGCAGCTCGACGGCGACCCGGTCGGGGTGCGCGACGAGGTTCGCGAACCAGCCGGGGTGCCGGGTGCCGCCGCCGGAGGCGACCACGAGCCGGCCGCCCGCGCCGTCGTCGAACCAGGCCAGCGGGTTCTCCCGCGCCTCGCCCGTGCGACGTCCGACGGTGTGCAGGACCAGCAGGTCCATGCCCATCATCTGCCCGCCCTTGCGACGGATCTTCTTGGCGGTGCTGGCGTTGGCCTGCCGCTGGAACCACAGGGAGAGCGGTCCGGGGGTGCCCTTCGGGCGCCTCGTCGCCTGCTGCTGCGTCACGGCGCTCACCCGACCTGGTCGATGCGGACCATGTTGCCCGCCGGGTCGCGGAAGGCGCAGTCGCGCACGCCCCACGGCTGCTCGGTGGGCTCGGAGACCACCTCGGCGTCGGCGGCCTGCAGCGTGGCGAAGACGCCGTCGAGGTCCTTCGTGCCGAGGATGATCGACTGGTAGCTGCCCTTGGCCATCAGCTCGACGATGGTGCGGCGCTCGTCCTCGGTGACGCCCGGGTCCGCCGCGGGCGGCGTGAGGACGAGCCGGGTCTCGGGCTGCGCCGGCGAGACGAACGTGAGCCAGCGCATCGCGCCCTGGCCGACGTCCTGGACCAGCTCGAAGCCGAGCAGGTCGCGGTAGAAGCCGAGGGAGGCCTCGGGGTCGGTGTGCGGCAGGAAGGTCGTGTGGATGGTGATGTCGATGTCGCTCATGGAATTCACGCTAGGTGGAGGTCCACGGCCGGCGCTTCTCGATTCCTGACCGGTCGGGTCACCTGCTTCGTGACGCACGACGGCAGCTCCCCCGCCTCCGACGACCGGGCCCGCCGGGCGTACTCGCTGGGCGACATCCCCACCAGCTCCGTGAACCGGGTGCTGAACGTGCCGAGCGACGACGACCCCACCTCGAAGCACACCTCGGTGACGCTCAGGTCGCCACGACGCAGCAGCGTCATCGCCCGCTCGATGCGCCGCGTCATGAGGTAGCTGTACGGCGACTCGCCGAACGCGGCCTTGAACTGCCGGCTCAGGTGCCCCGCCGACATGTGCACGCCCTGGGCCAGCGCCTCCACGTCCAGCGGCTGCGCGAACTCGCGGTCCATCCGGTCGCGCACACGCCGCAGCAGCGCGAGGTCGCGCAGCCGGTCGGCGTCGCTGCTGGTCACGGTCCGATGCTTCCACGGCCCGCCGACGCCCGCCCGGGGTCCACGGCGATCAGCCGGCCACCCGCGCGTGCAGGTGCATGTCGTGCCACCCGTCGAGGTGGCGCACGGACTGCCGCAGCACGCCCTCGGCGGCGAACCCGGCCTTCCGAGCCACCCGGCACGACGGCGCGTTGTCGACCGAGTGGACCAGCTCCAGGCGGCGGAACCCGGCGTCGAACGCCCACGCCGCCGCCACGTCGAGCGCCGCGGGGGCCACGCCGCGGCCCCGAGCGGCGGGGGCGGTCCAGTAGGCGACCGCGCCGACGCCGTGCGGGTCGAAGGTCTTCACGGCCGTGCGGCCCAGGAGCACGGTGTCGTCCGCGGCGTCCACCACCGCCCAGCTCGACTCGCGCCCCTCCGACCAGCCGTCGCGCCAGCCGGCGACCACCTCGCGCGCCTCGTCGTCCGACTCCAGCACGCGGACGTGCCAGCGCTGGATCGCGGCGTCCGCGTACACCGCGCGCACGGCCGGGGCGTCGTCGGGCCGCCACGGGCGGAGGCGGGCGCCCGCGGCGGGCACGTCGAGCACGGGCTGCCCGGGCTCGGTGAAGGGCGCGAAGGTGACGGGCAGGAGGGTGGGCATGCCGCGATCCTGGCACCGTCGTCGTCCGCCGCGCCAGCCCGTTCCCGCTGCTCAGCGACGCGAGCCGAGGGCGCCCAGACCCCGCACGACGACGTCCGCGACGGTGGCGGCGTACCGCCCGTCCGGGTCCAGCTCGGGGTCGAAGACCGTGACGGACGCGCCCAGCGCCCACGGCGCGAGCGGCCGCAGCAGCTCGACGAGCTGGTCGGGGTCGAGCCCGCCCGGGTCCGGGCTGTCGACGGCGGGCATCCACCGCGGGTCGAGCACGTCGACGTCCACCTGCAGCCAGAACCCGCCCGGCAGGCCGGGGACCGCCAGCACCCGCTCCGCAACCGCCGCCCCACCGACGCGGACCACCTCCGCCGCCGGGACGACGTCGGCCAGCAGGCCGCGCACCTCCGCGGCGTGCTCGTCGTCGTCCCGGCACCCGACGTGCACGGCCCGGGCCGGCTCGACGTACGGCCCGAGCCCGTCGACGTCCGCGACCTCCGGCAGGTGCCGCCCGACCGCCGCCGCGAGGTCCTCGCCCGCCAGGCTGCCGTAGTCGTCGCTGTTGCCGGGGTGCCGGAAGTCTGTGTGCCCGTCCACGTGGACCAACCCGCGGCGCCGGCCCGCCTCGAGCGAGCGCAGCGCGAGACCGGCGCCGACGACGAGGCTGCAGTCCCCGCCGAGCACCAGCGGCGTCCGCCCGCCGTCCACCAGCTCCACGACCCGCCGGGAGAGCCGCCGCGCGTGCTCGACGATCGCGGCCTGGTTGCGGATCGTGCCGGGCGGGCGGCGGCCGTCGTCGTCCACGTACGGGCCGGGCGCGACGACGCCCCCGTCCACCGCCCCGGCCGCCACCAGGCGCCGGTGCAGGCCCGCCGCGCGCAGCGCCTCGGGCGCACGCCACGTGCCCGGCAGCCGCCCCGGCGACGGCGGGCGCAGGCCGAGGTTCGTCGGGGCCGACAGCAGCGCGATCACGCCGCCAGCGTGGCACGTCACCCGTGGTCGTGCGGGGCGGCCGCCCGTCGCGGCCCGTACCCGTCGCCCACCACGGGAGCGGCGGCGTCGTGCCCCCCTGTGTGCGCGCCGTCGTGCGCGCCGTCGTGCCCGGACAGGTGCGGTGACGGCCCGGGCCGCGCGTCCGAGCCCGGTCCCACGACGAGGAGCTGGCCCATCATCCCCTCGTCCTCGTGCAGCAGCATGTGGCAGTGGTACATGTACGGCAGCACGTCGTCCGTGTAGTCCTCGAACCGCATCAGCAGCCGGTAGGTGCGGCGCGGCTCCAGGTAGACGGTGTCCTTCGGGCCGGCGAGCTCGGGGGGCGGCGCCTGCCCGTCGACCGTCAGCACGCGGAACTGCACGTCGTGCACGTGGAAGCTGTGCGGCATGGGGATGGTGTTGCGCACCTCCCACACCTCCGTGGTGCCGACGGTCGCGACCTCGTCGATGCGCCCGGCGTCCATCCGCTCGCCGTTGATGGTGCGCTCGTCGAGGTCGAACGCGCGGGTCACGGTCGCATCCTCCTCGTGCAGCGCGTCCTCGGCCGCGTGCCGCGAGCGCCCCCACGACGGCTCGGGCGACGGCGCGAGCTCGTCCGCAGCGCGCAGCTCCAGCACGTCGAACGCGTCGTTGCCGCCCATCGCGAACGGCGCCGCGACGCCGCCCAGGTCCACCTCGGCGGAGCGCAGCCGCGTCGTCCCGCCCGGGGTCATCGCGACCACCACCTCCGCCCGCTCCCCCGGCGCCAGGCGCACCCGGTCGAGGCGCACCGGGGCGTCGAGGAGCCCGCCGTCCGTGGCGACGAGGTCCATCCCCCGGTCCGCGAACCCCAGGGCGTAGGTGCGCGCCGTCGACCCGTTGAGCAGCCGCAGCCGGATCCGCTCGGTCGTGACGCGCTGGTACGCGCCCGCGACGCCGTTCGTCACGACCGTGCCGCCGAGCGTGCCCGGCTCGCCGCCGTCGTCCTTCAGCACGAGCTGCCCGTCGTCGTCGATCACCTTGTCCTGCACGACCACCGGGACGTCGTCGACGCCGTACTCCTGCGGCAGGTGGGCGGCGCGCGACGCGTCGTCGTCGAGCAGGAACAGCCCGGCGAGGCCGCGGTACACGTGCTCCTCCGTCTCGCCGTGCGGGTGGGGGTGGTACCAGAGGGTCGCGGCGGGCTGGTCGATCGTCCAGGTGGGCCGCCAGGTGGCACCCGGCTCGACCGGCTGGTGCGGGCCGCCGTCCATCGCGGCGGGCAGGTGCATGCCGTGCCAGTGCACGCTGGTCGTGACGTCCAGGTCGTTGGTCACCTCGACGGCGACCTTCTCGCCGCGCTCCGCCCGCAGCGTGGGGCCGAGGTACGGGCCGTCGAAGCCCCAGGTCGGCGTCTCGACGCCGGGCAGCAGCTCGGTCGTCCCCTCCTGGGCGGCGAGGCGGAACGTGCGCACCCCGTCGACGAGGGTCGACTCCGCGAGCGGCGGGACCGGCAGCTCGCGCGAGAAGTCCGGCTCGTCGACCGGCGTCACCGAGCCGGCGATCGCCCCGCACCCGGCGGCCACGAGCGGGACGACGGCGGCGAGCGCCGCCGCGCGCAGGACGGCGCGCCGGGTCGGTCCTGGTGCGCGTCGCGCCGTCATCGGGCGCCGCCGCGGGCCTTCTGGACGCCGAGCGCGACCACGCCCGCGAGCGCGCCCCAGCCGGCGTCCATCGCGAGCGCCGGGACCGCCGTCCACGCGGCCGCGCCCTCGCCGCCCAGGCCGACGCCGCCGAACAGCGTCGAGACGAGCAGCGCGACGACGCCGAACGCGAGGCCCGTCATCGTCAGGGTGAGCACCGGCCTGGGCACGCGGCCGAAGCCGACGACGCCGATCCACACGACGGCGGTGAGCGCGACGATGCCGAGCGCGCGCGGCGCGCCGGTGCCGCCGATGCCGGTGAGACCGGTGAGCGGCCAGAGCAGCGCCATCGACGCGAGCCCGGCCACGAGCGGCCAGGAGATGCCGCCGCGGTCGGTCGGGGGTGCGCCGGGCGTCCGGGGGGAGGGCCGGTTCGGGGGCTGGGGGAAGGTCTGGTTGGAGGTCATGCCTCGACGATCCCGGCGCACCGGGGTGGGCCACATCGGCCCGGGAGCGTCTTCCGGTGTCGCCCGGGGGCGACACCGACCCTGACGCGCCCCCGAGGTCCGCACCGTGGACGGGCGCTTGCCCGGACGGGACCGGGGTGGTTGGCTGCCGTCCAGAAACCTTCCGACAGGTAGGTTTTTCGGAGCACGACGGCGTGCCCCGCCCCGGTCCCCGGGGACGAGCATCACGAGGGAGCTTCCATGACGACGACGTCAGCGCGCCTCCGGCGCATCGGTACGACCGGCCTCGCCTGCGCGACGGTCGTGGCCACCCTGGTGGCCACGGCTCCCGCCGGCTCCGCCCACCGCCCCGGCCCCGGCGCCGGACCGCAGCCGCACCTGGAGACACGGTCGGCCGACATCGTCCGCGAGGACGGCAGACGGTTCCGCGACCTGGACGGGAACGGGAAGGTCACCCCGTACGAGGACTGGCGGCTGACCCCGCGGGAGCGGGCGGCCGACCTGGTCGCGCGGATGGACCTGGAGCAGAAGGCGGGCCAGCTCATCCACGGCAGCCTCTCGGGCGAGGAGACCTACGACCGCGAGGCGTTCCGCGACCTGCTGAGCCAGCACGTCACGACGTACATCTCCCGGCTCGGCGCGGACGCCCGCACGCTCGCGACGGAGCACAACGCGCTCCAGCAGGAGGCCGAGCAGCAGGAGCTCGGCATCCCGCTGAAGATCAGCACCGACCCCCGCCACGGGTTCACCGTCACCGGCGGCCAGACCGTCGCGAGCGGCGACTTCTCCGCGTTCCCAGACGCCATCGGCGTCGGAGCCGCGGACTCCGTCGCCCTGACCCGCGCGATGGGCGACGTCATCCGCCGCGAGTACCGCGCCGTCGGCATCACGGAGGCCCTGTCCCCGCAGGCCGACATCGCCACCGAGCCCCGCTGGTCGCGCATCAACGGCACGTTCGGCTCCACGGCCGAGCTGGTCGGCCCCCAGGTCGGGGCGTACGTCGAGGGCCTGCAGGGCGGCGACGACGGACTGCACGACGAGTCCGTGAGCACCGTCGTCAAGCACTGGGCCGGGTACGGCGCCCAGGTGAACGGCTACGACAGCCACTACTACTACGGGCGGTTCGCGGCGTTCCCCGGCGGCAACTTCGCCGAGCACCTCGAGCCGTACGAGGCGGCGTTCGACGCCGGGGCCGCGGGCGTCATGCCGACCTACTCGATCCTGAAGGACCTCACGATCGACGGGAGGCCCGTGGAACAGGTCGGCGCCGGGCACAGCGAGGACATGCTCGGCCTCCTGCAGGACGGGTACGGCTTCGACGGCGTCATCACCAGCGACTGGGGCGTCACCGGCGACTGCCCGCAGGCCTGCAAGGAGAACCGCCCGCCGAACTTCTTCGTCGGCCCGTGGGGAGCGGGCATGTCGTGGGGCGTCGAGGACCTCACCCGCCCCGAGCGGTTCGCCAGCACGATCAACGCGGGCGTCGACATCGTGGGC
This sequence comes from Isoptericola sp. NPDC057391, assembly GCF_042668085.1. Lineage (NCBI taxonomy): Bacteria > Bacillati > Actinomycetota > Actinomycetes > Micrococcales > Promicromonosporaceae > Isoptericola > Isoptericola sp. NPDC057391. Next base: position 28,051 of record NZ_JBHVBO010000007.1, read on the forward strand.
GGCGACGACCACCCGGAGCACGTCGTCGCCGCCGTCGAGCAGGGCCTGCTCAGCGAGGCGCGCGTCGACGAGGCAGCCGCCGCCGTGCTGACGCAGAAGTTCGAGCTCGGCCTCTTCGAGGACCCGTACGTCGACCCCGACCGTGCCGACCGCGTGGTGGGCCACCGGGCGCACGCCCGCCTCGGCGAGGCCGTGCAGGCACGCTCCCTCACCCTGCTGGAGAACGAGGACCGGACGTTGCCCCTCGCGACCGGCCGGCACGGCGCCCGCACGGTGTACCTGCACGGGGTCGCCCCGGAGGCCGCGGAGCGGCTCGGCCTGCGGGTCGTCGACGACCCTGCCGACGCCGACGTCGCCGTCGTGCGCCTGTCCGACCCGAAGGGCGGGGACGACCTCACCGGCCTCGACTTCACGGGCGACGAGGAGGACTACCGGGCCCTGGTCGCGGCGCACGAGGCGGGCGCGACGACGATCGCGTCGCCGCAACTGTCCCGCCCGCTGATCCTCGGGAACGTCGTCGAGCACGCCGATGCCGTGCTCGCGAACTACGGCGTGAGCGACGAGGTGCTGCTGCGGACGATCGTGGGCAGGTCGCGCCCGGGCGGGCACCTGCCGTTCGAGCTGCCGTCCAGCACCGCGGAGGTCGAGGCCCAGCTCGGCGACGTGCCCGACGACACCGCGCACCCGCTGTTCGAGGCCGGCTTCGGGCTGTCGTACCGGGGCCGCTGACCCCCTGTGCGGCACCCTGCGGGGGCGGCGCCTAGCCTGGCGGCATGACCTCGTCCGCGACGACGCCGCCGAGCCCGTGGGTGACGGACGTCGTCCTGGCGCTGGCGTCGACGCTCGTCGTCGCGGTCGTCATCGCCGCGGACCCGTCGGGCCAGGGCGACGCCGGCGCCGCGGCGTACCTGTTCGCGGCGGGGTTCGGCGCGCTGGTGCTGCTGCGGCGCACCGCCCCGCGCACGATGCTCGTGCTGACGTTCCTCGGCGTGTGCGCCTACTACGCCCTCGGGTTCGCGCCCATCGGCATGGTGCTGCCCGCGGTCGCCGCCCTGTACGCGGCGGCCGAGCGCGGACGGGCCGGGTGGGCGGCCGGGACCGGCCTCGTGCTGGTCGCGGTCGCCACCTGGTTCCGCGTGACCGACGACGACGACCCGAGCGCGGCGCTCACGGCCTACGACCTGGTCACCAACGTCGCGCTCACCGCGGCGGCGGTCGCGCTCGGCGTCGCCGTCCGGCTGGCGCGCGAGGCCCGCGAGCGCACCGCGCTGGTCCGCGAGCTCACGGCCGAGCAGGAGGCGCACGCCGCGCAGGAGCGGCTGCAGGCCGAACGGCTGCGGATCGCCCGCGACCTGCACGACACCGTCGGCCACCACCTGTCGGTCGTCGCGCTGCACGCCGGCGTCGCGGACGAGGCCGTCGGGCGCGACGACGACGCCGCGCGCGACGCCCTCGCCCGCGTCCGGGAGGCGGCCTCGGGCACGCTCGACGAGCTGCGGGCCACGGTGAAGGTGCTGCGCTCCCCCACGCCCGACGTCGCGCCGCGCGGGGCGCTCGGCCTGGCCGGCCTCGACACCCTCGTCGCGCCGGTGCGGGCGGCCGGCGTCGAGGTCGAGGTGCGGGACGACGTCGCACCCGGCTCGCTGAGCGACACGATCGACGCCGCCGCCTACCGCATCGCCCAGGAGGCGCTGACCAACGTGCTGCGGCACGCGGACGCGCGCCGCGTCCGGGTCGAGGCCGCCGTCGACGGCGGGCGCCTGCGCCTGGCGGTGACGGACGACGGGCGCGGGGCCGGGCCCTCCCCGGGCACCGGGACCGGGCTCGCGGGGATGCGGGAGCGCGCGGGTCTGCTGGGCGGCACCCTCACCGCGGGCGACCTTCCGGCGGGCGGGTTCGCCGTCGTCGCCGACCTCCCGGCGACGCTCCCCCGCTGAGGCCGCGGCCCGCCGCACCGGCCAGACTGGAGCCATGATCCGGATCGTGCTGGTCGACGACCAGGAGCTCGTGCGGGCCGGCCTGCGCCCGCTGGCGGAGCTGGACGGCGACATCGCCGTGGTGGGCGAGGCCGCCGACGGGCGCTCCGGGCTGGCGCGGGTGCGCGAGCTGCGCCCCGACGTCGTGCTGATGGACGTACGCATGCCGGGCCTGGACGGCATCGAGGCGACCCGGGCGGTCGTCGCGGACCCGGCGCTGCGTGACGTCCGCGTCCTCGTGCTCACCACGTTCGACGAGGACGAGCACGTGGTCGAGGCCATCCGCGCCGGCGCGTCGGGCTACCTGCTCAAGGACGTCTCCCCCGGCGACCTGCGCGCCGCGATCCGCACCGTGGCGGCCGGCGACTCCCTGCTGGCCCCCGCCGTCACCGCCGCGGCGATGCGCGCCGTCGCCGACGCTCCCCGCCGGCTCGACGACGACGCCGTCGCCGGCCTCACCGAGCGCGAGCGGGAGGTGCTCACCCGGGTGGGGCGCGGGCTGACCAACGACGAGATCGCCCGCGACCTGTACCTCAGCCCCGCCACCGCGCGCACGTACGTGAGCCGGCTGCTCACGCGGCTGGACGCCCGCGACCGCGCGGCGCTGGTCGTGCTGGCGTACGAGACGGGGCTCGTCACGCCGGGCGGCTGACCGGCGAGCGAGCACGGCCCACCGACCGCACACTCGGCGGATGACCAGCACCGACACCGCCCCGACGGGACTGCGCCGCGCCGTCACGGGCCCCCTGCTGTACCTGTTCATCCTGGGCGACGTCCTCGGGGCCGGCGTCTACGCCCTGATCGGCGAGATGGCCGGCACGGCGGGCGGTCTGGTGTGGCTGTCGTTCGCGGTCGCTCTGGCGATGGCCATGCTCACCGCGGCCTCCTACGCCGAGCTGGTCACGAAGTACCCGCGGGCGGGGGGCTCCGCGGTGTACGCGGAGAAGGCGTTCCGCAGCCCCCTCGTCGGCTTCCTCGTCGGGTTCTGCATGCTCGCGGCCGGCATGGTGAGCGCCGCCGGGCTCTCCCTCGCGTTCACCGGCGAGTACCTGACGGCGTTCCTCGACGTCCCGCAGGTGCCGGCCGCGATCGTCTTCCTCGTCGTGGTCGCGGCCGTGAACGCCTGGGGCATCCGGGAGTCGCTGCAGGCCAACGTCCTGATGACCGCCGTGGAGTCGGCCGGGCTGGTGCTGGTCATCGTGCTCGGCGCCTGGGTGATCGGCCGCGGCGACGCCGACCTGAGCGGGGCGTTCACGCCGCCTGACGACACGTCCGTGTGGCTCGCCGTGCTCGGCAGCGCGCTGGTGGCGTTCTACTCCTTCGTCGGCTTCGAGACGTCCGCGAACCTGGCGGAGGAGATCCGGGACGTCTCCCGCGTCTACCCGCGCGCCCTGTTCGGCGCCCTCGGCACGGCCGGCGTCGTCTACGTCCTGCTGGGCTTCGTGGCGCCCGCCGTCGTGCCGCCCCAGGACCTCGCGGCCTCGTCCGGCCCGCTGCTCGACGTCGTCCGCGCGGCCGGGTTCGTCTCCCCCGAGCTGTTCGCGGCCGTCGCGCTCGTCGCCGTCGCGAACGGCGCCCTGCTCACCATGATCATGACGAGCCGGCTCACCTACGGCATGGCCCGACAGGGCCTCCTGCCCTCCGCGCTCGGCGCGGTCCTGCCCCGCCGCCGGACGCCCGGCGTCGCGATCCTGGCGACCACGGCCGTCGCGATCGTGCTCGCCGCGACGGGCGAGCTGGTCGACCTCGCGTCCACCGTCGTCCTCCTGCTGCTGTTCGTGTTCCTGTCGTCCAACGTCGCGGTGCTCGTCCTGCGGCGCGACCACGTGGAGCACGAGCACTTCCGCGCGCCCACGGTCCTGCCCGTCCTCGCCGTCGTGTCGTGCGTGGTGCTGTTGACCCAGCAGGAGGCCCAGCACTGGGCGCTCGCCGGGATCCTGCTCGCCGTCGGCGCGGCGGTCTTCGTGGTCACCCGCCTGACCGCGGGACGCGGCCGGCGCAGGCAGGAGGACTGAGCCCGGTCAGACCAGGCCGAGCTCGCGCGCCCGCACGCCCGCCTGGAACCGCGACCCGGCACCGAGCGCGGCCATCAGCTCGGCGACGCGACGGCGGTACGTGCGCACCCCCAGCCCCATGGCGCGCGCCGCGGTCTCGTCCTTGACGCCCTGCCCGAGCAGGTCGAGCACCTGGGGCGCGATCGCGCGGATCTCGGCGATGCGGGCGTCGAACACCGCGAGGTCCGTGGCCGAGCGCCAGGCCGCGTCGAACAGCGAGGTGACGCCCTGGACCGCCTCGGGCTGCGTGATCACGCTGTAGGAGCGGCGTCCGGCCTCGACGTCGCCCGCCAGGATCACGAGCCGGCGGTCGAGGACGATCGTCTCGTTGATCTCGTCGGTGGTGATGCGCACCTGGGCGCCGTACCGGTCGCGCAGCAGCTCCAGGTGCCGCGCGGCGACGGGGTCGAGCAGGACGCCCGGCCGGTAGACCTTGCGGACGGTCGCGGCGCCCCGGGGCGGGTGCTCCGCCGCGAGCCCTTCCGCCCGGTGGGTCGCCTGCCAGGTGAAGAGGTCGTTGGCGGCGCACGCGATGTCGGTCGCGGTGGCGAACAGGTGCGCGGTCCGGGCGAACAGCTCCTCCTCGCCCCGGACGATCGTGACGGCCTCTCCGGTCTGCATGCCTCGATCCTGCACCCCGGCGGCAGGGTCCTGCCAGGGTCGGCAACAACCTGCCAGCACCGCGGGCCGGGGGGCCGCGGCACGGAGGCTGGACCGCATGACGACCTCCACCAGCACCCCGTCCACCACGACCCCCGACGCCGGTGCCGCCGGCACCTGGCGGCTCGGCGACCGCATCGTGAACCGCCTCGGCCTCGGCGCCATGCGCCTCATGGGCGCCCTGGGTTCCGCGGCTCCCCGACCGCGCGAGGACGCGATCGCCGTGCTGCGCCGCGCCGTCGAGCTCGGCGTCAACCACGTCGACACCGCCGCCTTCTACTTCGTCCCCACCCGGTCGGCGAACGAGCTGATCGGGGCCGCGCTGCAGCCCTACGCCGACGACCTGGTGATCACCACGAAGATCGGCGCCTCCCAGTCCCGCGAGGGGCGGTTCGAGCCCTACGCGCGGCCCGACCAGCTGCGCGGGCAGGTCGAGGAGAACATCCGGCAGCTCGGGCTCGACCAGCTCGACGTCGTGAACCTGCGCTGGGGTGCGGGCCTGGTGCGCGAGCCCGGGTCCGTCGCCGAGCACGTCGGTGCCCTCGCCGACCTGCGCGACGCCGGGCTGGTGCGGCACGTCGGCGTCTCCAACGTGCTGCCGGAGCAGCTCGACGAGGCGTTGGAGATCACGCCCGTCGTGTGCGTGCAGAACCGCTACGGCCTCACGGAGCGGGACGACGACGGGCTCCTCGCGCGGTGCGGCGAGCTCGGCATCGCGTTCGTGCCGTTCTTCTCCATGGGAGCGGCCGTTCCCGGGGCCGTCCCCGGCGGCACCGCCGACGAGACCGGCGCGGCGCAGGTGGCCGCCGTCGCCGCGAGCCACGGCGCGACGCCCACCCAGGTGCGGCTCGCGTGGACCCTGCACCGCGGTCCGCATGTCCTCGCCATCCCGGGCACGGGCGACGTCGCGCACCTGGAGCAGAACGTCGCCGCCGCGGGCCTGCGGCTGACCGACGACGACCTCGCCGTCCTCGACGCGATCGCCGCCGCCGGCTGACCGTCCCACCCGAGCCTGGCATGAGTACACGAAAGCATGTACCGTCGCGCCCATGGAGACCGTGACGCTCACGCACACCGCCGCGCTGGCGCGGCTCGGGCACGCCCTGTCGGACGGCACCCGCGCGCGCATCCTGCTCGCGCTGCGCGACGCCCCCGCCTACCCGTCCGACCTGGCCGCGACGCTGGGCGTCTCCAAGCAGGTGATGAGCAACCAGCTCGCATGCCTGCGCGGCTGCGGCCTGGTCGTGGGGCGCCAGGACGGCCGGCGCACGGAGTACCGGCTGTCCGACCCGCACCTGGCGCACGCGCTCGGCGACATGCTGCGGCTGGCGCTCGTCGTCGACCCGGACTGCTGCGGGCCGGACTGCACCTGCGCCACGCCGGGCGCGCCCCACGGCCCCACCGGCGCGGAGGACGCCGCGTGAGCCACGACCACTCGCACGCGCACGGCGCCGCCGACCACCGGGGCCGGCTCGCGGTCGCGTTCGGCATCACGGCCGCGATCCTCGTCGCCCAGGCGGTGGGCGCGCTGCTCACCGGCAGCCTCGCGCTGCTCGTCGACACCGCGCACATGCTCACCGACGCCGGCGGGCTGGCCCTGGCCCTGTTCGCCGCGCACCTGTCGCTGCGGCCCGCGTCGCCGCAACGCACCTGGGGCTACCGGCGCGCCGAGGTGCTGGCCGCGCTGGCGCAGGCCGCCGTGCTGCTCGTCGTCGGCGTGTACGTGCTGGTGGAGGCGGTGCTGCGGCTCGCCGAGCCGCCGGAGATCCCCTCCACCCAGCTCGTCGTCTTCGGCGTCATCGGCCTCGCGGGCAACCTCGCCTCGATGGCGGTGCTGGCGAGCCGCCGCGACGCCAACCTCAACCTGCGGGCCGCGTTCCTCGAGGTGCTCAACGACGCGCTCGGTTCGGTGGGAGTCATCGTCGCCGCGATCGTCATCGCCACCACCGGCTGGCAGCGGGCCGACGCCGTCGCCGCGCTGCTCATCGGGGCGCTCATCCTGCCGCGGGCCGTGAAGCTGCTGCGGGCCGCCGGGTCGGTGCTGCTCGAGTCCACCCCGCCCGGGCTCGACCTCGAGGAGGTGCGCGCGCACCTGCTGAAGGTGGAGCACGTGCGCGACGTGCACGACGTGCACGCCTCCCTCATCGCCACCGGCCTGCCCATCCTGTCGGCGCACGTCGTGGTCGACTCGGGCTGCTTCACCGACGGGCACGCCGGCCGCATCCTCGACGAGCTGCAGGAGTGCGTGGCCACCCACTTCGACGTCGCCGTCGAGCACTCCACCTTCCAGGTCGAGCCGGACACGCATCCCGAGCACGAGCACCCCACGCACGCCTGACCTGGCGCCGCCCGGGAATCCGCACGATTCCGCGGTATACAAGATGTCTTGTACTCCTGCCGGCACCCGCCTAGCGTCGTCGGCATGGAGCGGATCGAGGCGATCACCGCCGTCCACCACCCGGTGCGACGGCGCATCTACGACTACCTGAGCCTGCACGGTGACACCCAGGTGACCATGCTGGCGCGCGAGCTCGGGTTCCAGGTGGGCAGCGTCAGCCACCACCTGCGGATGCTGAAGCGGGCGGGCGTCGTCGAACAGGCCCCGGACCGCACGGGCGACCGCCGCACCAGCTGGTGGCGCGCGTCGCGACAGGGCTTGAGCTGGTCGGCGGACGACTTCTCCGACTCCCCCGCCGACGCGCTGCTGGCCCGGGAGGCGGAACGCGCCAACGTCGAGACGCACGTCGGCCGGCTGCGTGCCTGGCACCGCCGCACCGCGCCGCTGCCGCAGTGGTCGCGCGCCGCGTTCAGCATCGACACCGTCGCCTGGGCCACGCCCGACGAGCTCGAGAGCCTCTCCGCGGCGATGACGGAAGCGCTCCGCACCTGGCAGGCCGGCCTCGACCCGGAGCGCGAGGCCGACCGGCGGCCGATCTTCGTGTTCGCCCACGGCTTCCCCACGGCGCCGTGACCGCGACCGGGGCCGCCCAGCCGCTGCTGCTGCGCGAGCCGCCCCCGTTCCCCCGCGACCGCGCCGCCCACGCGTGGATCGGCGTCAAGGCGCTGTCCGACGCCGGCGACGCGATCTGGTCCATCGCCCTGACGTGGACGGCCGTGCAGGTGGCCACCCCCGCCGTCGCGGGCCTGGTCGTGGCTGCGGGCACCGTGCCGCGGGCGGTGGTGCTGCTGTTCGGCGGCGTCCTCGCCGACCGGGTCGACGCGCGGCGCGTGATGGTCGTCTGCAACCTGCTGCGCGTCGCGGTGCTGGTGGGCGCCGCGCTGTGGGTGCTGTCGTCGACGCCCACGGTGCTGCTGCTCCTGCTCGCGGCGGTCGCGTTCGGCGTGTGCGACGCGTTCTACGAACCGTCCGCCAGCACGATCGCGCGGCAGCTGGTCCGCACCGAGGATCTCCCCTCGTACACGTCGGTCGCGCAGACGGCGTCCCGGCTGGCCACGATGGGCGGCTCGGCGGTGGGCGGGTTCCTGGTGGCCCGCTCGGGGCTGCTGGGCAGTGCGAGCGCCAACGCGGTCACCTTCGCCCTCGTCGTCGCGTTCGTCGCAATCTGGCTGCGCCCGCGGTTCGCGCTGCCGCGCGCGGAGCAGGAGTCCGCGCTCCGCGGGATCCGCCGCGGCTTCGCCCACCTGCGCGAGGCGCCCACCACCCGCACCCTCGTGATCGCGCTGTCGGGACTCAACCTCGCCGTCGGGCCGGCGGTCGGCATCGGGATCGCGCTGCGCGCCCACGACGCCGGCTGGGGCGCCCGCGCCGTCGGAGTCCTGGAGGCGTGCATCGGCCTGGGGGCCGCGCTCGGGGCGCTGTCGGTCGCCCGCTGGCGGCCGCGGCACGAGGCCCGGGCCGGGTTCGTCGCCCTGGCGGTGCAGGGGGCGGCGATCGTCGCGCTGGGTACCGGGCCGGTCGGGGTCGCCGGGGCCGCCTGCCTCGTCGTCGGGCTCACCGCCGGGTACGCGTCCGCGCTGCTCGGCGCCACGTTCGCGGGCACCGTCGACCCGTCGTACCTGGGGCGGATGGCGTCGATCACCCGGCTGGGCGACGACGTCCTCATGCCGCTGGCGATGGCGACCTTCGGCGCGCTGGCCTCCGCCACCGCGCTCTGGGTGCCGTTCGTCGTCTTCGGCGCCGCGATGACCCTCCTCATGGCGGTCCCGCTGCGCAACCCGCTGTTCCGGGAGCTGTCGCTCGGCACCCGTCCGTGACGGGGCCCGCGGGCAGCGCCCCGTGGCGCCCGATGATCTGCGGTGCTGTGCTGGGCACATGTCCGCCCGCGCCGAGACGACCCCGACAGGCCACCCCGACGAGCCGCACGCGGGCGGCCTGGCCCAGCGGCTGAACTGGCTGCGGGCGGGCGTGCTCGGGGCCAACGACGGCATCGTCTCCGTGGCCGCCGTCGTCGTGGGCGTCGCCGGAGCGACGCCGGCGCGGGCGCCGGTGCTCACGGCCGGCCTCGCGGCCCTGGTAGGCGGCGCGATCTCGATGGCGCTCGGCGAGTACGTGTCGGTGTCCAGCCAGTCGGACAGCGAGAAGGCGCTCATCGCCAAGGAGAGGCACGAGCTCGCGACCATGCCCGACGAGGAGTTCGACGAGCTCGTCGGCCTCTACCGCCGGCAGGGCCTCAGCGAGGGCACGGCACGCCAGGTCGCCACCGAGCTCACCCACCACGACGCCCTCGGCGCCCACCTGTCCGCCGAGCTCAACATCGACCCCGACGACGTCGTCAGCCCCTGGCACGCCGCCTGGGCGTCGCTGCTCGCGTTCCTGTGCGGCGGCGTGCTGCCCCTGCTGGCCGTGCTGCTCATCCCCGAGCCATGGAAAATCGCCGGCACGTTCGTCGTCGTCCTCGTCGCACTCGGCACGGCGGGCTCGATCGCCGCCTGGATCGGCGGGTCGTCGCGCCTCCGGTCCGTCACGCGCGTCGTCGTCGGTGGCGCGCTGGCGCTCGGCGTCACCTTCGGCCTCGGGTCGCTGCTCGGCACCACCGGCGTCGTCTGACCCGCCCGCACCAGCATCCGTACCCCACGATCGAGGAGACCCCGTTGCCGACGTCGCACGCCGCCACCGACCTCGCCCCGCGCCTCGGGCGCACCGTCCTGTACCAGCTGTACCCGCAGAGCTTCGCCGACGGGAACGGCGACGGGATCGGCGACCTCGCCGGGATCACCGCCCGCCTCGACTACCTGCAGTGGCTCGGCGTGGGCGCCGTGTGGCTCGACCCGTGCTTCGTGTCCCCGTTCGCCGACGCGGGCTACGACGTCGCCGACTTCCTGACCATCGCGCCGCGGTATGGCACCAACGAGGACCTGGCGGAGCTCACGGAGGAGGCGGGCAGGCGCGGCATCGCCGTGCTGCTCGACCTCGTCGCCGGGCACACCTCCGACCAGCACCCGTGGTTCGTCGCGTCCGCGGACGACCCCGACGACGACCGGTTCGTGTGGAGCGACGTCCCCGTCGACGGCTTCGAGCCCGGGCCCGGCCGGCGCGGCGGGTTCTACCTGCCCAACTTCTTCCCCGTGCAGCCGGCGCTCAACTTCGGCTACGCGCGGACGGACCCGGGCGAGCCCTGGCGCAGCCCCGTCGACGCCGCGGGCCCGCAGGCCAACCGGGCCGCGCTGCGCGAGATCATGGCGCACTGGTTCGGGCTGGGCGTCGCCGGCTTCCGCGTCGACATGGCGGCGTCGCTCGTCAAGGACGACCCGGGCCTCGTGGAGACCGGCCGCCTGTGGCGCGAGACCCGCGCCTGGCTCGACGCCACGTACCCGGGCCGCGTGCTGATCAGCGAGTGGGGCGACCCCCGCGTGTCCGTGCCGTCGGGGTTCCACGCCGACTTCTTCCTGCAGTTCGGTGGCGACGACGACGGCCTGCCACTGCGGTCGCTGTGGAACAACGGCGCCGGCACGGTGCAGCCGTCGTGGGGCGAGGTGCCGAGCTGGGCCGACGCCGAGGCGCGCGGCGACGCGGGCACGTTCGTCCGCGCCTGGCAGGAGGCGACCGGGGCCATCGCGGCGGCCGGGCGCGGCGGGCTCACCGGCCTGCCGACGTCGAACCACGACTTCACGCGGCTCGTCGCCGGGACGCGCGACGCCGAGCAGGCGCGCGCCGCGCTGGTCCTCACCCTCACCTGGCCGTCCATGCCGTCGATCTACTACGGCGACGAGATCGGCATGCGGTTCGTCCCCGACACCCCGACCCTCGAGGGTTCCCGGCTCAACCCGACCTACGACCGGGCGGGCTCGCGCACCCCGATGCAGTGGGGCGACGTGCCGCCCGGGCGCATCGGTCCGGACGTGGCGGAGTCCCGCTACCTGCCGCAGGACCCGGACCCCGACCGCCCCACCGTGGCCGCCCAGCTCGACGACGAGGGCTCGCTGCTGCACCTGGTGCGCCGCCTCGCGCACCTGCGCACCGCGGACCCGCGGCTCGACGCCGCCGCCGGCGTCGACGTGCTGGCCACCGGCTACCCGTTCGCGTACCTGCGCGGCGGCACGCTCGCCGTCGTGCTCAACCCCGGCCGTGCGGCCGTGTCGATCGCCGTCCCCGGGGCGGCCGGTGCCCGCGAGGTCGAGGTGCGCGGGCTGCGCACGGACGGCGACGTCGTGCACCTCGACGGGCACGGGTACGCCGTCCTCGACCTCGCGTGACCGTGTCAGGGGATCGCGGCACCCTGGGCGCATGGAGCTCGAGGCGCGCGGCGAGGTGTTCCAGTGGCGCGGCCCCGCGCCGTACTACTACGTCGCGGTGCCCGACGCCGAGGCGGAGCGGATCGCGGCGGTCGCGCCGCTGGTCACCTACGGCTGGGGCGTCATCCCCGTGACCGGCCGCCTCGGCGCGACGACGTTCACCACCTCCCTCTTCCCCAAGGACGGCGGCTACCTCGTGCCGCTCAAGGACGCCGTGCGCCGGCCCGAGGGCGTGGACGACGGCGACGAGGTCGTCGTCCTCCTCACGCTGGACGGCGTCTGAGGGCCGCCCGCCGGCCGACCCGCCTTCCAGCAAGCGATCTGTCGCGCCAACCGCCCGGATGACGCGACGGATCGCTTGCTCGAAGGCGGGTCAACCGCCGAGACCGTCCACGAACGCGACGGCGGCGGCAGAGATCTGCGCGCGGGCGTCGTCGTGGGAGATGGCCGGGGTGCCGTCGCCGGGCTGCGGGCCGTAGTCGCCGAAGTAGGCGTGCACGGCGCCCTCGACGACGGTGAACGCGGCGTCGGCGGGCAGGTCGGCGCGCGATGCCTCGATCTTCGCCGGGGTCGAGAGGCCGTCCTCGCTGCCGGAGACGGACGCGACGGCGGCCCCGAGAGTGCTCAGGTCGTCCGCCGGGTACGACGCGAACAGCAGCAGCCCCGCAGCAGGCTGGTCCTCGGCGTCGGCGGCGTCCGCCGCCATGGCCGCGACGGTGCCGCCGAGCGAGTGGCCGCCCACCACCCAGCGCTCGGCGTCCACCGCCGCGCTTGCGTCGTCGAAGGCGCCCGCGGCGAGGAACCCGATGCCGAGCGGCTGCTTCGCGACGACGACGGAGTGGCCCGCCTCGGCCAGCGGCCGCAGCACCGCCGCGTACGCGCGGGCGTCGACCCGCGCGCCGGGCTGGAAGAACACGGCCGTCCCGTCCCCTCCCTCGGCGGGGCCCAGCACGTATCGCGCGGCGCTCTCCGTGACCGTCACGGCATCGTCCGAGCGCATCGCCGCGAGCGCCGGCTCGACGGCGCCGAACGGGCGCAGCCACGCGACGAGCCCGACCCACACGGCCCCAAGGACGATCAGCGCCGCGTGGCCGGCGCGCCGCCACCCCGGCCGCGTGGGTCGACGGCGCAGCGCCCGCACCCCCGCGGCGAGCGACCCCGCCAGCGTCAGCACCAGCAGCACCGCGTACGCCGGGTGGCCGTGCACCACCGCACCCCACGCCGTCGCACACGCCCACCCGACGACGAGGACCGCGGCGGCCGCGACGACGAGCGTGGCGGCACGCCACCAGGTCGGGACGAGGGCTGGTGCGGGGGCTAGGTCCGTGGTGTTCGGCACGTGAGGAGTCTGGCACCCGTGACGACCGGGCCGGACCGGCTACCGGTAGTGCAAGAGCGTGCCGAACCCGAGCTGGTCGTACCCTCCCGAGGCGGTGCCGTAGTCGCCGCCTCCGCCCTCGGCTCGGACGGACTCGGCCATCTGCCGCACCCAGGGCGCGTCGATCTCGCGCCGGCCGGAGTAGTGGCCGAGCACCAGTTCCCACACCGGCCGCACCTGGCCGCGGGAGGCGGCACTGATCTCGGTCTGGATCTGCCAGCCGACGTGCGGCGCCGTGGTGTTCGGTCCCGACTGCCAGGTGTAGGCCGTGAACGGGACGTCGTGGCCCAGGTTGTACTTCGCGACGTACTCGGCACCTTTGAGGAAACGGTTGTCGTCGGCGCCGTAGCAGTCGATCCCCTGGTTCCAGGCCATCTCGCAGAAGGCACCCATCAGGCCGATGCCCATCACGGTGTGCCCCTGGTCGCGACCGCTCTCCTGCCACTGGGCGAGACCCTCGTCGGCGTAGACGAACGGGGTGGCGTGGGCGAGGGAGCCGTTGCCCGCGCCCTCTTGGAAGTAGTCCACGGCCCGGTCGACGAGGTCGGCCCGGTCGGCAAGGATCCCGATCGCCAGGATCGAGGCCATGGTGCACAGGTCCCAGTTGGCCCAGTAGTTGGTGATCACCGCGTTGTTGTGGTTCGTGAGGAAGTCCTCGTTGAGCGGCAGGAAGGCGGTCTCGAGCATGGCGACCAGCGCGCCTTGGTCGAAGTCGCCACGTCCGCGCACCAGCTCCGCCGCGTTGGCGAACTGGTACCCGTAGATCCCCGCGGCGAGGAACCGGTCCGCGTTGCCGGTGACAGTGGTGAGCGTGGACGACCAGGCGTTGAGGATCCGCGCCGCCGCGGCCCCGTGCGCCTCGTCGCCCGACACGTGCCAGCGCAGCGCGTTCTGGTAGGCGGCGTGGATGTCGGGATAGAGCTGTGCGTAGTTCTGCCCGTCCCCGCCCCGGACCACGGTCTCCAAGGGGCGCGGCTGCCAGTCGGCCCTCGAGCGGCCGTTCGCGACGAGCCGGTCCCACCCCGCCAGCCAGGGCTGCGTCCCGGCCGCGACCTGGTCGCGGGCGCGAGCCAGGTCGGCGGCCGTGTGCAGCAGGCCGGGGTGCGTCGAGGCGGAGGCGGTCCGTGCCGGGTCGACGGCGGCCGCCGCGGGACGGGCGCCGACGCCGAGGAGGCCGGCGCCGGCGGCGAGCCCGACGGACGCCAGGAGGTGCCGGCGGGTGAGCGGGACGGCGCCCGCGGGCGAGGAGGTGACGGCGTGCTGAGGGTGCGTGGTCATGGTGCTCCTTCGTGTCGCTCCGGGGCGTTCGATGTGCCGGGGTGAGGGAGCCCGTCAGCCCTCGGCGGCCTCCAGACCCGTGACCGCGGTGGCGAGGGCGTCCGACGCCGCGTCGACGGCGCCCTGGTCGGCAGTCGTGTCGTCTCGGACGGTCCGTGCCGCGGTCCGTGCGTCGGCGAGCGATGCCCATGACGCGGGCGTCCACTCGCCCTCAGCCAGGTCGGCCGTCTCGGCGAGGTAGAGGTCGAGCGCGCTGCGGTCGAGCGTGCTCGAGATCAGCTCGACCTCCGCAAGGTTGGTGTTGCCCGACGGCGCGAGCACCCGCACGGCATCCGCCGTCACCGGCGCGTCGAGGTCGAGCCGGTTCCAGCCGTCGGTGACGCCCTTCGCCGTGGTGAGGGTCGACCAGGTGCCACCGCCGTCGTCCGAAGCCTGGACCTGGACGCCCTCGGCCCGGGACACGTACCCGGCGCGGGGCAGGAGGCGCACCCCGGCCACGGGGAGGTCGCCGCCCTCCGGCCGCACGGTCACCCAGCCCGACGACGAGGTCGTGTCGGTGAACGTGGCCGGGTCGCCGTCGAACATCGCCCAGCCGTTGGCCGCGGCGTCGCGCGTGCCGTCCCACGACGGCGAGCTGGCGGTGACCCAGGCGGGGTCGACGTCGACCGTCTCGACGACCGGCTCCTCGAGCAGTCCCCATGCCGCGAGCGCGCGCCGCACGAGCGCCGGCTCGTCCGCGTCCGGGTCCTCGGCGGCAGCCGCCACGGCGTCGATCTCGCGCTCGAACAGGACCACCGAGCCCCGGGACGAGGTCGTCAGGTCCGCCTCGCGCGCGGCGCCGAGCACGTCGGCGAGCGTCGCCTCGGTGCGGACGCCGTCGATCCGGAAGTCGGCGAGCGACCAGATCCCCGGGTATGCGGGATCGGTCGGCGGGCCGGGCTCGTCCACCTGGAGCCGCACGTACCGGTAGCGCTCGTCCCGCAGCTCGGGCCGGACGTCGAGGTACTCGACCTCGGTGTCGTCGCCCACGCTGGGGTGCTCGGTCAGGAGCGTCCACGACTCGCCGTCGACGGACCCGTAGACGTTGGTCCCCTGAGAACGGTTGGCGAAGGTGTCGCGGGCCAGCAGCCCGAACTTGTCGGCCTGCACCCGGTAGCCCAGGCCGAAGTCGAGCTCGACCGACACGTCCCTGCGGTCGCCCCAGGTGGTCTGGTTGGACCCGTCGACGAGGGCCAGCAGCGTCTGCCGGGTGAGCTCGGGGGACGTCGCCGTCAGCGAGTAGTCGAGGGTGCCGTCCGCAAGCCTCGGGTCGAGCAGGTCGAGGCCGTCGACGGCGACGCGCAGGTCCTCGAGCAGCCCCGCGAACTCCTCGGCACCGGAGTCCAGGCCGGCGCGCGCGGCGGCCTCGGCCTCGGCGACCGGCGCCCAGCTCTCGGTCGTGTACGCGGCCTGCTCGGCCAGGCCGTCCAGCGACGCCGTGACCGCAGCCTCCCGGTCGCGCGCCACCGTCACGGTGACCGGCAGCGTCGTCGTCGCCTCGCCGTCGTCCGCCACGACGAGCAGCTCCTGGTCGCCGCCACCGGAGGGCGTCCAGCTCAGCAGTCCGTCCTCGTCGATCGTCGCGCCGCGCGGCGCCCCCTGGAGGGAGATCGCGCGCCCGGAGTCGGCGTCGGTCACGGCGACACGACGTGCCAGCGGCTCGCCCGCGACCGCGACGAAGGACAGCGACGGCGCGTCCTCGAACACGGGCGGGCTCAGCGTGCTCGTCGCGTCGGCGACCACCCCGCCGACGTCGACGGGCCCGCGCGCCCCTGGCACGCGGAGGTACAGGATGTGCTGCCCGACCTGCTTGCCCGCCTTCGTCGCAGCGCCCAGGTCGACCCAGACGGTCGTCCACTCCCCCTTCGTGTCCGGGAGAGCAAGCTCGGCGAACGGCTCGGCCGACGCCGTGGCGGACGCCTGCAGCGTCGCCCGGCCGTGCGTGCGCACACGGATCCCGGCGAGCGACGTCTTCGACGTGTCGCCCCAGACCATGCGGCGGATCGCGACCGTCGCGTCCCCGCGGCGTGGGTTCAGACGCGCGACGTCCGCACCGTCGTCGTCCGTCAGGAGCTTTGCGCCGCGTCCGACGGCGAGGCCGTACCGCACCGGGGAGACCTCGGCCGACGGCGCCGGCTGCGGCACCGGCACGTCCTGCGCGGCGAGCTCCTCGGGGAACGCGAGCCAGTACTCCGAGTCGGTGAAGTCCGAGCCGCGCGTGTTCCAGAAGTTCTCCACGGACGCGCCGTACCGGTACAGCGGCCCGTCGGACCGCTCGTGGAGCCGCGCCACCCAGGGCGCCTCCTTCTCCACGTCCACGCCCTCGACGTACGTGTACTGGTAGTAGAGGTCGTTCATGAGGTCGCGGAGCCGGCCCCGGTACGCCTGCGACAGCGCGCCCGCGCCACCCGACGTGTCGATGAACGGTGGCTCGCCGCCCATCATGAACTGGGCGAAGGCGTCCGCGCCGTGGAGCAGCCGGTTGTCGAGGAACCCGTAGGGCGACACGGCGTCGGGGGCGTCGGACACGGTCCCGTGCACCGGGTCGAGGCGGGTGCCCTGGTTCTGGATCATGCGCGCGGCGGCGCTCAGCGTGGTGATGTCGCCCTCGGCGTGGGCCTGGTCGCGACCCATCTCGACGAGCTCGACGAAATCCTTCCCGTACGGGTTCAGCGGGTCGTCGGCGTCGATCTCGCGGATCAGTGACGACAGCCCGCCGTTGACGTCGCCGCCGTTGATCGTGTGCTCGCTCTCGTAGGTCGAGTTCACCGAGAACCACTCGACACGCTCGGCGTACAGGTCGGGGTCGTCGAGGAAGATGGCCGCCGCGAGCATCCCGACGACGCCGTAGGTGTGCTGGTTCCACAGCCGGTTCTGGGAGTACAGGAAGGTCGTGAGCGTGGGCCTCACGAGGTTCTCCTCCATGCGCTGCTGGTCACGCTCGGTCCACCGCAGGTCGTAGCCGTCGAGCGCGTCCTGGCCCGGCGCGGTCGACCGGACAACCTCGGCGGCGGCGACGAAGTAGTACAACGGCACGCCCGTGTGGATGTGCGCGTCCGGGAAGTACGCGTACTTCTCCGGGTCCAGGCCGCTCCACGAACGCAGCACGTGCAGGGCGTTCGCGCGGTACACCTCGTCACCGGTCGTCGCGTACATCAGGGCCTGAGTGAGAGCACCGAGGCTGTCGTCGTGGGCACGCGAGCGCATCGCGACCTTGTCGTACGCGTCGTCCTTGGGCACGTCGTCGGCCCCTTGGTTCTGCGCGACGTACGTCGACGAGGCGTACTTCGTCTGCGCCATCGCGGCGTAGTGGCTCGCCCACGGCTCGACGCCGTCCGCCACCTGGCGCTGCACGTTACGCAGCTGGTCGGCGGTCACGCCGACCCCGGGGTGGGAGAATCCGGCGTCGCTGACGGTCTCGGTCACCTCGACCGGGGCGGCCGTCCGGGTCGACGCCGCCTCCTGGGCGACGCTCGCCGTCGCCGGGGCGACCAGCCCGGCCGCGGCCGTCACCACCGCGAGGAGGAGCGCCGTGGGCCGGAGCCGGGCGCGCCACGTGGTCGTTCGCATCTGAGTTCCCCTCTCGAACCTGCCTCGTCGCAGCGAGCGCGCATGAGCACGCTCACATTCGGATCATGGGATATCGTTATCTCGGGACGCTAGCAGCGATCGCCCTGCGACACCAGGGCGCGCGAGAGGGCCATCGCGAACGACCAGGGAGAGCGATCGCCAGGCTCGGCCCCCTTGACAACCGCGCCACGGTGGAGCAATCTCGGGACAACGTTTTCCCCTCTCACGAAGGAGTGATGATGCGCACGACACGCAGGTACGTGTCCGCGGTCGCCGTCATGGCTGTCGGAGCGATGGCGCTCACGGCCTGCGGCAGCACCCCTGACCCGGGCAGCGACGACGGGTCGCCCGACGCCGCGTCCGGGCCGGTCACGATCGACGTCTGGGGCTGGAACGCGGAGACCGGCAAACAGGTCGCCGAGGCCTTCAACGCCGCCCAGGACGACATCCGGGTCAACTACGTGCTCGCGGCGTCGAACACCGCGACGCAGACGAACTTCCAGAACCTCATGGCGTCCGGCGACGAGGCCGTCCCGTGCCTGGTCCAAGGCTTCGCGGGGCTCACGAGCATGGTCGCCAACGGCTGGGCCGAGGACGTCACCGAGTACGTCGACAAGCACCCGGACACCTGGAGCGACGGCGCCAAGGCCGCCGCCGAGGTGAACGGTGCGTACTACGGCGTGCCGTCGGGTGTCGACGCCCAGTTCGCGCTGGTCAACCAGCCCGCGCTGGACAAGATCGGGGCCGAGGCCCCGGCCACCTGGGAGGACGTGCTCGCACTGGCGCCGAAGCTGAAGAAGGAGGGCATCGACACCCTCAATCTCCCCGGGGAGGATCCGAGCGGGTTCATCAACCTCGCCCAGCAGGCCGGTGCCGAGTGGTTCGCCATCGACGGCGACCAGTGGAAGATCGACCTGCTCGACGAGAGCACCCTCGAGGCCGCCGACTTCTACCAGGAGCTCATCGACGGCGACTATGTGTCCAACGAGACGTACCAGGACCGGCCGGCCCTGTACAACTACTTCGACTCCGGCAAGCTGGCCATCGTGCCTCTCGCCTGGTGGTCGATGGCCGGCTACGAGACCAACTTCTCGGAGTCCCTGGGCGACTGGCACGCGATCATGAACCCGAGCTTTGCGGCGAACCCGGACGCGGGCGTGCCGGGGCGCAACAACCCCTCGTTCGTCCCCGCGGGCTGCGAGCACCCCGAGGCCGCCGTCGAGTTCTCGGCCTGGCTCGCCACCCCGGAGGGCATCGAGGCCGGCCGGGACGGCGAGACCGGGGCGATCGGCTTCCCCGCGCAGATCCCCGACGCCTCGGACTACGTGGACGAGATCGTGCCGAAGGACCTCACCGACCAGTCCCCCGACGAGGTCGGGAAGATCGTGGTCGACTCGCAGGCCGCGGCCATCGGCAAGTTCGAGATGGGGCCGAACGCGGACGCCTGGTTCCCCGAGCTGCAGGACCAGTGGGGCAAGGCGGTCGCCGGGAAGCAGACCCTCGAGGAGGCCCTCACCCACGTCCAGGAGTTCATCACGAAGGACCTGGACTCCAAGGGCATCGCGTACACGATCGACTGACGTCGCGGGCCCGGGCGGGAACGCCGCCCGGGCTCGCCGTCGCGGCACAGCAAGGAAGTGACACCGATGTCCGTCCAGTCAGTCGCCGGGCGCCCGCGCGTCCCGTGGCGCACCGCCCAGAAGTGGAAGGGCGCGTCCTTCACGTTCCCCTTCGTCGTGGGGTTCGCCCTCTTCACCCTCGTCCCGGTGTTCCTCGGCCTGTCCGAGACCTTGTACACCACCAAGAGCGCGGGCGGGCTCGGGCTCGGCGGCGAGGAGGTCGTGTCCTTCACCGGGCTGGCCCAGATCTTCACGGCTGCCCAGGACCCGACCTTCTGGGCCGGCATGGGTCGCGTGTTCGGCTTCGGGCTCGTCGTCGTGCCGCTGGTCCAGGGGATCGCGCTCGTCATGGCGCTCCTGCTCGACGCCCTCCGGCGCAAGGTCGTGGGGCGGTTCCGGCTGGCACTGCTGCTGCCCTACATGATCCCGGGGATGATCGCGACGATGATCTGGCTGTACCTGTACAGCCCGGCCGTCGGCCCCCTCACCGCCGTGCTCGACTCGATCGGCCTGCACGTGGACTTCTTCTCCAGCGGCATGGTCTGGGTGTCGATGGGCAACCTCGTGGTCTGGAACACGATCGGCTTCAACATGCTGATCCTGTACGGCTCCCTGCAGTCCGTGCCGGGCGAGATCTTCGACGCGGCACGCGTCGACGGCGCCGGTGACCTCCGGATCGCCTGGTCGATCAAGGTGCCGTTCGTACGCGCCTCCCTCGTCCTGACCATGCTCCTGTCGATCATCGGCACGGTGCAGCTCTTCGCCGAGCCCACGCTGTTCCGCACGGTCGCGCCCGAGACCATCACTCGCGACTTCACCCCGGCGATGTACATCTACGACCAGGCGTTCATGGTCGGCAACATCAACTACGCGACGGCCCTGTCGATCGTGCTGGCCCTGGTGGTCGGCGTCGTCTCCGCCGTCGTCTACCGCGCGACGAACAAGGCGGACGAGGCATGAGCACCATCACGCAGAGCACCGACGCCGACGGCGCCGCCCCGGTCGAGGCGGTCGCCGGACCGCCGGGCCGACGTCCGGCCCGACGCCGCCGCGAGGAGGTCGAGGCGGCGGCCGCGTCCCGCGGCGCGAACCGCTGGTTCGTGCTGGCCGCCCTGTTCGCCTTCGTCCTGTACTCGGTCGGTCCCGTGTGGTGGCTGATCGTCGCGGCCACCAAGACGAAGCAGCAGCTGTACCGCACCAACGGCCTGTGGTTCGCCGACCTCAACCTGGTCGAGAACCTGCAGGCGCTCTTCACCTACCAGGACGCGATCTACCCGCGCTGGCTGGCCAACACGGCCCTGTACGGCCTCGCGAGCTCCGTGGGCCTGACGCTCGTCTCACTCGCCGCGGGCTACGGCCTGGCCCGGTACTCGTACCGGGGCAAGGGGCTGACGATGGCCTTCGTCATCGGGTCGTTCCTCATCCCCGGTGTGCTGCTCACCATCCCCTCATACCTGCTGTACGTACGGCTCGGCATCTTCGACACCGTCTGGTCGATGATCCTCCCGGGCTTCTTCAGCGCCTTCTCCGTCTATCTCGCCAAGGTGTACGCGCAGGGCGCGGTCCCTGCCGAGCTCATGGAGGCCGCCCGCCTCGACGGCGCGGGCGAGTACCGGATCTTCTTCCAGATCGGCCTGCGGCTGCTGTCCACCGCCGGCGCCACCATCTTCCTGCTGCACTTCGTGGGCACCTGGAACGCCTTCATGGGGCCGCTGGTGTTCCTGCGCACGGCCGAGAAGTGGCCCGTGATGGTGGGGCTGTACTCATGGCTGCAGCGCGGCACGGACTCCCAGTACGACCTCACGGGCCTGGTCATCACCGGCGCCCTCGTCGCCTCCATCCCCATGGTGCTGCTGATGATCTCCATGCAGCGCTACTGGAAGAGCGGCGTCACGCTGGGCAGCCTGAAGTAGGGGGCCCGGCGGGGAACGGGCAGCCCTATCGTGACTGCTTGCAACTTGCTAGCATCGTTCCATGTCCACCCTGTACGTGCGCGACGTCCCCCCGGCGGTCTCCGAGACGCTCAAGCGACGTGCCGCCGAGGCCGGGATGTCGCTGTCCGCCTACCTCGCCGCCGAGCTGACACGGATGGCGTCCCGGCCGAGCAACGCCGAGATCGCCGAACGGCTGCGGGCTCGTGAGCGTGCGTCCGGCCCCACGGCGGACGAGATCGTCGATGCACTCCGCGCCGGCCGCCGATGATCGTCGTCGACGCCTCGGCGATGGTCGAGGCGCTGATCGGGCGTGACGCCGACCCGGAGCTCCTCGATGCGCTCGCGGACGACCTGCACGCTCCGCACCTGCTCGACGTCGAGGTGCTCTCGGTGCTCCGAGGCCTCACGCTCGCCGGCAAGCTGGTCGGCCCGGCCGCCGATGACGCCCGGGCCGACTACTTCGCGCTCACGATCGTCCGCCACGAGATCGAGGCCCTCGCCGACCGCGTCTGGGAGCTCCGCCAGAACTTCACGACCTATGACGCGGCGTACCTGTCACTCGCCGAAGCTCTCGGCGCACCGCTCCTGACGTGCGACCACAAGCTGATCGGCACGGCTCACAGGGCCGACGTCCGCGTCTTCCCACGGGCGGGGACGGCCTGAACGCCACGATCAGCGCGCGCTGACGCGGAGGCGCAGCAGTCGCGCGGCGGTCGGGCCGGACAGCGCGAGGCGGAGCCGGCCGTCGACGACCTCGACCGTCCCGCCGCCCCAGCTCGGGTGCACGACGGCGACGTCCAGCACGCGCAGCCCGTGCAGCGGCAGCTCCACGACCGCGGGCAGGGCGTCCGCGCTCGGCCGGTCGTCGTCGCGCCGCCACACCGCGAGCAGGACGTCGTCGCCGTCCCGGGCGCCCACGGCGACCCACGGGTCGCGCCAGCCGGGCAGCCCCAGCGGCCAGACCGGCGTCGAGCGCGCGAGCATCGCCCGGAACCCGCGGTAGGCCGTCAGCGCGTCGCGCACCACCGCGCGTCCGGCCTCGTCGAGCGTGTCGATCCGGCCGGCGAGGTGCACGCGCGACAGCAGCGCCGTCGTCGTCGAGAAGGCAAGCTCCTCGCTGGTCATCGTGCCGTCGACGGACGCCCACACCCCGGCCTGCTCGGGCGGCAGGACCAGGGGTGCGGCGGCCGCGATGGGCGGCGTGGCCCGGTAGTCCTGCTGGTCCGTAAGGGACTGGATCGGGAAGGTGCGCGCGCTGGCGGCGTCGGTGCGCGACCCGCCGGCCGCGCATCCCTCCACCACCAGCCCGGGGTGCCGGTCCATGACGCCCGCGACCCAGTCGAGGAACGCCCGCGAGTGGCCGAGCAGTCCCGCGCCGACCGGCTCGCCTACCCCGGCGTCGGTGCCCGGCCCGGTGTCCACGTTGTAGTCCAGCTTGAGGTAGGCCAGGTCGAGCTCGGCGACGAGCCGATCGACGACGGTGTCCAGGTGCGCGCGGGCGGCGGGGTGGCGCAGGTCGAGCTGGTAGCGACCCCACTCGGCGACCCGGACGCCGTCGCGCTGGAAGAACGCGGCGTCGGGCAGGGTGCGTGCCACCGGGCTGCGGACGCCGACGACCTCCGGCTCGAGCCACAGCCCGGCCTTCATGCCGCGGGCGCGGACGTGGTCGAGGACCGCGGCCAGCCCGCCGCCCGGGAAGCGCGTGACCGACGGCCGCCAGGCGCCGACGGAATCCCACCACCCACCCTGCTCGTCGTCGTACCAGCCGGCGTCCATGACGTAGTACTCGGCGCCCAGGTCGGCGGCCGCGTCCACGAGGGGCAGCACGCGTTCCGCGGTCGGGTCGGACATCAGCGCGTTGAGGAAGTCGTTGTAGACGACGGGCAGGCCGTCGTGGTCGGGGTGCGGACGGCGGCTGCGACGCCGGTGGGCAGTGAGCGCTGCGGCCACCCTCTCGAGCGTCGCCGTCCCCCCCGCGGGGGCGCCCGGCACGACGGCCAGGTGCACCGGCACGGTCCGGAACTGCTCCCCGGGGGCGAGGCGCGCGGACCACTGGTGCTCCAGGGCCGTCGGGCCCGACACGGCGAGGTAGACGTCGTCGTAGCGGTCGCCGAGCTCGGCGTGCCAGGCGCCGTTCGTCTCCGCCTGCCACGCGAGCATCCGCCCGGTCCGCGCGTCCTCGACGACCCCTGTCGCGAGGTGCTCCGCGGTGGACCAGGCGCCCGTGGAGGTGAGGCTCACGCGGTTCTTCGAGCCGACCTGACCGAAGCGGACCATACCCACGTCGATCAGCCCGCGTTCAGCGAGGGTGCTGCGCCGCCAGCGGTACTCCCCGCTCCAGGGGTTCGCGGCCTCCCAGACGGCGAGCTCGTCCTCCCAGCGTGCCCCGTGCCCGAGCCCGGACACGACGCCGGTCGTGGCGTGGTCGACGACGGCCTCGGCCGTCGCGGTGATCTCGGCCCACGACCGCAGCACGGGGACGCCGACCGCGGCCTCGTAGTGCACGACGGCGCGCAACCCCGTCTCGTCCTCGGCGACCTGCAGGCGCAGGGCCTCGACGTCGCCGTGCCGCTCCCGGTCGATGCCGACCAGGCGCAGGCGCTGCGCGGCGGCGCCGTCCACGTGCCGCTTGCCCGACGTCCCGTGCCGGCCGTCGCCGAGCACCGCCACCTCGAGGACGGGCAGGGCCGAGCGGCGCAGCCCGTCGAGGTCCGGCCGACCCTCGTCGACGTGCCAGAGCGCCACGAGCCGGGGCGCGGTGTCCGGGCCGTGGGCGATCGCGACGCGGAGCACGTCGGTGCCCCACTCGAGCCGCTGCTCCGTGTCGGCGGCCAGTCCGGGAAGGTCGACGGTCATGCGGTCACCTCCGCGTCCGCCACGAGCCCGGTCACGGGGTCGATCGTCCAGGCGTCGAGCCACTCGATCGTGGCGGCGCCGTCGGCGACGCGGACCGGCAGCCAGACGGGGGCGGAGTGCGCCAGGTCGTCGGGGTCCCAGCGGTCGCCGACATAGACGTGCGTCGTGGCCTCCGTGCCGCGCACGGTCACGACCGTCGAGGTCTGCGAGTCGTAGGTGGCGGAGCCGGGCGGGGCGACGTCGGCCCAGTCGCTCCAGGGTCCCGCCGGCGACGGCGCCCAGGCGACCTTGTTGTCGTTGGTGGCCCAGCCGGTGAGCTCGGAGCCGAACAGGTAGTACCGCCCGTCGTGCTCGATCATCGCCGGCGACTCGTACCCGTGCGGACCCGCGGGATGGTCGCTCGGCGGCGTGAGGGTGGTCGACACGATCTCCTCGACGCCCAGGTAGTCCGGCGTGAGCCGGTAGACGTGCAGGCCGTTCTCCCGGTCCTCGCTCAGCAGGTACCCCGTGCCGTCGGCGTCGGCGAAGACGCCGATGTCGCGGCTGGCGTGGCCCAGCGGTCGCTCCGAGCGCAGGTAGGTGTACGGCCCCTCGGGACGGTCCGCGACCGCCCAGCCGACCCGGGCGTCGGCGTAGTCCGGCGAGTCCACGTGCAGGAACATCACGTGGCGCCCGTCGGGGTGCCGCAGCACCTTGGGTCGCTCGATCACCCGGCCGGGAGCGAGGTCGGGCACGGCGGGGTCGACGGCGAGGGCGTGCCCGCGGAAGGTCCACGTCGCCAGGTCGGGCGAGGAGTAGCAGGCCACCCCGGCGAACGTCTGCCCGTGCGCCTTGTCCTCGCCCCACGCGTAGAAGAGGCCGTCGAGGTGCTGGACCCCGACGCCGTGGAGCTGGGCGACGGACCCATGCTGGTCGACGAAGAGCCGCCCGGGCGCGACGACGCCCCGGGGTGCGGACGATGGAGTGGGCACACGACCTCCTTGGCGAGACACGAGGATAACGTTATCACCTTGAGATTCCTCGCCAGTCCGCCGTGTCGGGGGCGGGCTGGGCAAACTTTCTCGCGCTCTCGTATCCTCGGCGCATGGCCCCACCACAGGCGTACCGCGCCCCCGTCCTGGCCGACGTCGCCAAGGCGGCCGGCGTCTCCGTGCCCACGGTCTCGCGCGTGCTGAACGGCTCGAAGTACGTGGCTCCCGAGCTCGCCGAGCGCGTGCACGACGCCGTCCGCGAGCTGGGCTACCGCCCCAACAGCGCCGCGCGGTCGATGCGCTCGGGCCGCCGCACGCTGGTCTCCGTGCTCGCGAGCGCGACGGCGAACTATGGCTACGCCCGCACCCTGCAGGGCGTCGAGGTCGCAGCGCGCGAGGCCGGGATGTCCGTGTCGATCACGGTCGTCGAGTCGGCGGAGCCGGAGCACGTGACCCGGGCCGTCGACCTGGCTCTGGCCCAGCCCACCGCCGGCGCCCTGGTCCTCGAGTTCGACCGCGCGGGCATCCAGGCCGGCCGCGCGCTACCGGAGGGGCTGCCGGTCGTCGTCGCTGGCGGCGGGTCGCGCCGGACCGGCGGCCGGCCGGCCGCGCTCATCGACGAGCGAGCCGCCGGGCGTCAGGCCACCGAGTACCTGCTGCGGCTCGGCCATTCGACGGTGCACCACATCGCGGGCCCGACCGAGGGCAAGCACTCCGGGCGCACGGAGGGCTGGCGGGCCGCGCTGCAGGCCGCCCAGGTGCCGGTGCCGCCGGTCATGAACGCCGAGTGGGACGCCGCCGCGGGCTACCGCTGGGGCGAGCGGCTGGCCGCACGGGACGATGTCACCGCCGTCTTCTGCGGCAACGACGAGCTGGCGATCGGACTCATGCGCGCGCTGTCCGACCGCGGCCGGCGCGTGCCCGAGGACGTGTCGGTGGTCGGCTTCGACGACCAGCCCCTCGTGGCGCTGTGGCAGCCGTCGCTCACCACGGTCGACCAGGACTTCGAGGATCTCGGCGCGCGGGCCTTCGGCCTGCTGCAGCGCCTGATCGACGGCGAGGACGACGTGCCTGCGTCGGTCGCCACGCCGCAGCTCGTCGTCCGCGAGTCGACGGCGCCTCCGCGGGGGTGACCGCCGATCTCTGACGGGATATCGTTATCCCCGTGCCTGACACCGCGGTCCCGCCACCCACCGATCCTGCCGGCCCTCACCGCCTCGCCGTCGTCCTGTCGATGCGTCCCGCCTCCCTCGCCGACCACCTCCTCGACGCGGCGCTCCGTCGTCGCCTCGAGGAGGTGGCCGATCTGCACCCCGAGGTGCTCACCGAGCTCCACACGCCCGCTGCCCGCGACGCGCTGAGCACGGCCGACGTCCTGCTCACCGGGTGGGGAGCGCCGCCGCTCCCCGACGAGACGTTCGCGGCGGCCACGCGGCTGCGCGCGGTCCTGCACGCCGGCGGCGACGCGTGGCACCTGCTCGGCCCGGACGCGCGCGCCGCCAACCTGGTCGTGACCAACTCGCGCGCCGCCAACAGCGTCCCGGTCGCGGAGTACGCGCAGGCCATGATCGTCCTCGCCGGCAAGCAGGTGCTGCCGGCCGCACGCCGGTACGCCGCGCAGCGCCGGCACCTCGATCGCGAGGAGCACTTCCCGCACGCCGGCAACTTCCGCCGGCGGGTCGGCATCGTCGGGGCCTCCACCACGGGGCGCCTCACGATCGAGCTGCTGCGCCCGTTCGACCTCGACGTCGTCGTGCACGACCCGTACCTGACCGAGGACGATGCGGCCGCGCTCGGCGTCCGCCGGGCCGACCTCGACGACCTGGCCGCCGCTTGCGACGTCGTCTCGATCCACGCGCCCGACCTGCCCGAGACGCGGCACCTGTTCGACGCCCGCAGGCTCGCCCTGCTGCCCGACGGCAGCACCCTGATCAACACCGCGCGCGGCGCGCTCGTCGATACGGACGCCCTCGTCGACGAGCTCCGCACCGGGCGCATCGACGCGATCCTCGACGTCACCGACCCTGAGCCTCTCCCGCCCGGGCACCCGCTCTGGAGCCTGGAGAACGCGCTGCTCACCCCGCACGTGGCCGGGTCGATGGGCAACGAGCTGCTCCGCCTGGGCGACGCCGTCGTCTCGGAGGTCGAGCGCCTCGCCGCCCACCTCGCGCCCGCTCAGTAGCGTCATCACCGCACCCCTGCAACGTTGGAGGAAACCCCCGTGACCGACCTGTCCTCGTCCACGCCCGACCTCGCCCTCGACGCCGTCGTCGACCTCGACGTCCCCGGCCCCACGATCAGCCGCCACCTGTACGGGCACTTCGCCGAGCACCTGGGCCGGTGCATCTACGAGGGCTTCTGGGTGGGCGAGGACTCCGACATCCCGAACGTCGGCGGCATCCGCACGGACGTCGTCGAGGCACTGCGCGAGCTGGCCATCCCGAACCTGCGCTGGCCGGGCGGCTGCTTCGCCGACACGTACCACTGGCGCGACGGCGTGGGCCCGGCGTCCGACCGCCCGCGGATCGTCAACACCCACTGGGGCGACGTCGTCGAGGACAACTCCTTCGGCACGCACGAGTTCATGGCGCTGTGCGACCTGCTCGGCACGGCCCCGTACATCTCGGGGAACGTCGGCTCCGGCACGGTGCAGGAGACCGCGGACTGGGTGGAGTACCTGACGCGCGGCGACGACTCGCCGATGGCGCGCCTGCGCCGCGAGCACGGCCGCGACGAGCCGTGGGGCGTGTCGTTCTTCGGCATCGGCAACGAGCCGTGGGGCTGCGGCGGCAACCTGCGCGCCGACCAGTTCGCCTCGCTCGCCCGCCAGCACGCGACGTACGCGCGCGACCACGGCGGCAACCGCCTGGTGCGGGTCGCGGCGGGCGCGTCGGACGACGACTACGCGTGGACCGAGACGCTCATGCAGCAGGTCGCGAAGCTCGGCGACGCGGAACCCCGCGACCTGTGGCAGATGGTGTCGTTCCACTTCTACACGTTCGCCGGGACGTGGGGCGACAAGGGCGCCGCCACCGAGTTCACGCGCGACGAGTACTGGGCCACGATGCGCAAGGCGCTGGACGTGCGCCGCATCATCGCCGGCCACTCGGCCGTGATGGACGCCTACGACCCGCAGGCCAGGCTCGGGCTCGCGCTCGACGAGTGGGGCACCTGGTGGAACGTGGAGCGCGACACCAACCCGGGCTTCCTGTACCAGCAGAACGCGATGCGCGACGCCCTCGTCGCGGCGGTGCACTTCGACGCCTTCCACGACCACGCCCGCCGGCTGCGCCTGGCCAACATCGCGCAGACGGTGAACGTGCTGCAGTCCATGCTGCTCACGGACGGGGCGAAGATGATCAAGACGCCCACGTTCCACGCGTTCGCGATGAGCGCGGGCCACCACGACGCCGCGAGCCTGCCGGTGCGCGAGCGGTCGCCGCGGGCCACGCACGACGTCGACGGCACGCCGGTCGGGACGGTCTCGGCGTCGGCGTCCACCAAGGACGGCGCGGTGCTCGTGTCGCTGACCAACCTCGACCCCGACGCCCCCGCCACGGTCCGGATCGACCTGCGCGGGCACGCGGTGAGCGACCCGGTCGCGACGGTGCTCGCCGCCGACGACCCCGCCGCGCACAACACCTTCGACGCGCCCGACGCCGTCGAGCCGCGCCCGCTCGACGGCGTGACGCTGGACGGCGGCGTGCTCGTCGTGCAGCTGCCGCCGGCGGCGTTCGCGACGGTGCGGCTCACCGTGAACCAGTAGCCATGATGTGAGACAGATGGTCCCATTGACCGGACAGCGGGTGTAGACCTGGGGCATGACCAGCCCTGACGTCGAGGACCGCACCGTGGCCGACCCCGAGCACCGGTACTGGCGGCGCAACCTCGCCGTCGGCACGGCCGGGTCGTTCACCACGCTCGTCGCGATGACGCTGCTGGTGCCGTTCCTGCCGGAGTACGTACGGCAGCTCGGCGTCGACGACCCGGCCGCCGTCGTGCGCTGGTCCGGCGTCGCGTACGCGGCGTGCTTCCTCACGGCGGCGCTCACCGCGCCGCTGTGGGGAGCGCTCGGCGACCGGTTCGGCCGCAAGTCGATGCTGGTGCGCGCCAGCCTCGGCATGGCGGTCGCGATGACGCTGCTCGGGTTCGTGCAGAGCGTGGAGCAGCTCGTCGCGGTCCGCCTGCTGGTGGGCCTGCTCGGCGGCTACTCCTCCGGGGCCACCATCCTCGTGGCTGCGCAGACGCCGAAGGACCGTAGCGCGTGGGCGCTCGGCGTGCTGTCGTCGGGCATCCTCGCGGGGAACGTCGTCGGGCCGCTGGTCGGCGGCTTCGTGCCCGCGTGGGTGGGCATCCGTCCGACGTTCGTCGTCTGCGGCGCGGCGATCTTCCTGGCGTTCCTCGCCACCGTGCTCCTGCTGCGCGAGCCGCCACGGCCGTCCCGCGCGCCGGTCGCGGCAGGCGCCCGGCGTCCCGGCGCATGGTCGCAGGTACGGCGGCCGGGCGCCGTGGTCGCGCTGCTGGCGACGTCGAGCCTGCTCCTGTTCTCCACGATGTCGATCGAGCCGATCGTCACCGTGTACGTGGAGGATCTGGGGCAGGCGTCCCACGCGGCGGGCGTCGCGGGCGTCCTGATCGCGCTCACAGCCGTGGGGAGCATCGTCGCCGCACCGCGCGTCGGGCGCCTCGCCGATCACGTCGGGCACGCGCGCGTCGTGGTGGCCTGCCTCGCCGCGGCGGGGGTGCTCGCGCTGGCGCAGGCGCTCGTGACGAACGTCTGGCAGCTCGGCGTGCTGCGCGTGCTGCTGGGACTCAGCCTGGGCGGCCTGCTGCCCTCCATCACCGCCGCGATCAGGCACCTCGCCCCGCCCGACGCCGTCGGGCGCATCCTCGGCTACGGCGTCTCCGCGCAGTACGTGGGCCAGGTCGCGGGCCCGGTGCTGGGCGGCGTCGTCGCGGCGCAAGCCGGGCTGCGCGCCGTCTTCGTCGCCACTGCCGTCGTGCTGCTCGCCGCGGCCGCGCTCAACCTCGTGGTACTGCGCCGCGGCGGCGCGCGAGAGCCGCTCGACGGCTCGTCGACCGCGCCCGCCGCCTGAGATCGGTCATCCAATGAATCCTTCCGATCGCCGATTGAATCGTGCTAATTTCCCGTGGCATGACCACATCGGCCGCAATGACGCGGCGCACGTTCGGGAAGCTGGCCGGGATCACCGCGACGGCGTTGCTGCCGTGGGCACAGGCCCCACGCGCCGCCGCCTCGGGTCCGCCTGAGGTCGTCGAGACGGACACCCACGTCGTGGTGGACAACGGCCTCGTCCGCCTCACCGTCGACAAGTCGAATGGTCGGACCACCTCGCTCGTCTACGACGGCGTGAACCTGGTCGGCCGCGGGAACTACGACATGAACACCGTCCGCGAGGGCGGCGGCCTGCCGCTCCCGCCGGCGGACAACCACCTCACCGTCCGGCGCGAGCAGGACTTCGTCGACGTCGCCTACCACCACAGCCCGTCGGGCGACATGCCGTGCTGGCTCGTGCGGCACCACGTCGTGCGCTCGGGCGAGGCGGGGATCCACCTCGCCTACAGCTACGACCACCCGGCGGCGCTGCACGGCTTCCGCACCGACCAGCACCGGTACGTCTTCTACACGGCCGGCGGCGTCTTCACCCACGCCTCGGTCGAGGACGACGCCGACGCCGTCCGCTGGCGCGAGGCCGCCGCCCGCATGCCCACCGGCGACGAGATCTCGCGCGCCGAGATGGTCATGGACGCGACCTACGACCTCGAGGGCACCGGCTCCGCCTACCCCCGCCGCTACTACACGAAGTACGACTGGGCCGTGTCCATGAAGGACCACAGCCTGCACGGGCTGTACGGCAACGGCTTCGGCATGTGGGCGGCGCTGCCGAACCTGGAGGGGTTCAGCGGCGGCCCGGTGCGACAGGACCTGATCCTGCACCAGACCGGCAGCACGCCGGTGCTGCTCGTGGAGCCGCAGGCCACCCACTACGGCGCCCCGCCGGTGCGCGTCGCCGCCGGGCAGGCGTGGCAGAAGACGTACGGCCCGTACTTCGTCTACCTCAACCGGGGCGACGACCCGCGGGCGATGCGCCGCGACGCCGCCCGCCAGGCGCGGTTCGAGCGGCACGCGGAGTTCTACGACCGGCTCGCGATCGAGGGCTGGTCGCCCTCCACCGAGCGGTCCCGCGTGCGCGGCACGGTCCGCGTCCCCGGCGTGCCGAACCTCGACGGCGCCGTCGTCGTGCTCTCCGACAACGGCACCCCCATGCAGGACTCCGTGCTCGGGTACAACTACTGGGCCGACGTCCAGGAGGGCGGCCGGTTCACGATCGACCACGTGCGCCCCGGCACCTACCGCCTCACCGTCTACGGCGGCGGCCTGTGGGGCGAGTACGTGATCGACGACGTCGAGGTCGGCGCCGGCCAGGAGGTCACGCTCGGCCGCATGCTCTGGGAGCCCACGAGCCACGGGCGCACGGTGTTCCAGCTCGGCACGCCCACGCGGGACTCCAGGGAGTTCCGTCATGGCCGCGAGTTCCGGCGCTACGGCCTGTTCGAGTCGTTCCACGACGACTTCCCCGACGGCGTCAGCTACACGGTCGGGAGGAGCACCCCGTGGGACTGGAACTACATCCAGTACCAGCGGTCCTATCCGGTGCAGGCGCCGGAGGGCACGGTGCTGCCGGAGGGCGCGGAGGGCGTCTGGCTGTTCGACTTCGGCACCGCGTCCAGCCCCGTTGCCGCCGGGTACCGGCGGGTCGCGCAGAACACCCTCTACTCCGCGGGGGCGGGCTTCGGCCTCGACCGCACGGTCGACTCGCGGGACCGCGGGTCGGACGGCGACCTGCAGCGCGACTTCGTCGTCGGGTCCGGCTACACCTTCGCGGTCGACCTGCCCGACGGCGAGTACGAGGTCACCGTGCTCTCGGGCGACGACATCGCGGCCAACGCGAGCAGGGTCGCGTTCAACGGCGGCGAGCCGGTGGAGCTCGTCTCGGGCCGCGGCGAGTACGCCGTGCACACCGCGGCGGTGACCGTCACCGGCGGGCGCCTCGACCTGGCGGCGAGCGGGGACGGCCGGATCAACGCCGTCGAGATCCTCGCGGCCGATGCCGCCCTCCCCGTCCTCGAGAGCCTCGCGGTCGACGGCGCAGACCTGGTGCCGGGCTTCAGCACGTTCCGCTCCGACTTCGCCGCCGACCTGCCGTGGGACCAGGAGTCGGTCACCGTCCGCGCCACGGGCCGGGGCGGCGCGCGCGTGACGATCGGGGGCGACGTCGTGCCCGAGGAAGGGCTCGCCGTCCCCCTGCGCGCGCAGCGCACCGTCCTCGAGGTCGTGGTGAGCGACGACGGCGGGGCGGCCCGGCCGACGACGTACCGGCTGCACCTCACCCGGCAGGAGAGCCCGTGGCGCATCCTGTTCGACCTCGACCGCGCGCCGGTGGCCGGGGCGCAGGCCACCCTGACGATCGCGCTGGCCGCGTGGGCGATGGGCTCCGCGCTGCCGGTGCCGCCGGAGAACAGCAACCTCACGATCACGGTCAACGGGGAGCCGTTCGTCTGGACCTTCGGGCCGGAGGACGCCAAGGGGGCGACGTACCGCAGCGCGCGGGGCGGGCGGAACTACACCCGCGAGATCACCTTCGACGCGGCGCTGCTCCGGCCGTCGGGCAACGAGATCACGCTGCAGATCAACGCCGGCGCGGAGCACCTGTGGAACGAGGCCGCGTACGACGCGATCCGGCTCGAGATCGCCTGACGGGCGCGAGCCCGGCCCCCGGTCACGCGGACCGGGGGCCCGGCGCGGGCGGGGCGGGCAGCGACCCACCACCCCCCCGGTGGCGCCCGCGGGGCGCACGTGCCGCCGCCCCCC